>DASRDP010000125.1 GCA_035652535.1 Chloroflexota bacterium | reverse complement strand
TCCCACGCGGCCACGGAATTGATGCAGCTGGGCAATGCCAAACCGCTCGGCGCTTTCGATCATCATCACCGTGGCATTGGGAATGTCGACACCGACCTCGACCACCGACGTTGCCACCAACACGTCGATTTCCCCGGCGGCAAACGATCGCATCACGGTGTCCTTATCGGCGGACTTCATGCGCCCGTGGAGGAGCGCGAGGCGCAAGCCGGCCAGCTCGCCCTGCCGCAGCCGCTCGAACTCCGTGGTGGCAGCTTTGGCCTCGGTCCCACGCGATTCCTCGACAAGTGGGCAGATGACGAAGGCCTGGTGGCCTTCGGCTACCTCGGCGCGCACGTGCGCATAGGCCCGATCGCGCGCCAGGGGCATCACGACTTCCGTCTGTATCGGCTGCCGGCCAGCCGGCAGCTCGTCGATGATCGACACGTCCAGGTCGCCGTACATTGCGAGCGCCAGCGTGCGCGGAATCGGCGTGGCGGTCATGACGAGCAAGTGGGGGTTTCCGCCCTTTCGACGGATCGCGACCCGTTGCCCCACGCCGAAGCGGTGCTGCTCATCCACCACGGCCAGGTTGAGCCGGGCGAACTCGACGTCTTCCTGGATCACGGCGTGGGTCCCGATCACCAGGTCCACGTCGCCGCGGGAGATCGCCGCCAGCGTGCGCTCCCGTTCGGTCCGGGATAAGGCGCTCGTGAGGAGCGCGATCTCGGGCCGTCGGCCCAAGCGCGCCTCGAGGATCGCGTGCATTCGCCCGTACAGCGCGGTGATGGACTGCCGGTGCTGCTCCGCGAGTATCTCTGTCGGCGCCATGATGCTCGCCTGACCTCCACTCGCGATGGTGGCGAGGACAGCCGTGGCGGCGACGATTGTCTTGCCCGAACCGACCTCTCCCTGGAGGAGGCGGACCATCGGGCGCGGCTGGGCGATGTCCTCCAGAATCGCCGAGAGCGCGCGCTGCTGCGCGCCGGTCAGCGAAAATGGCAGGTGCTGCCGGAATTCGGCCAGGAGCCCCCAGGGAACGTCGACGGCGGCGCCCTCCACCGCGCGGTAGGCGATGCGTCGTTGAAGCAGCATGAGCTGGATCGGAAGGATCTCGTCGAACGCGTACCTGGTGCGCGCTTGTTCCAGCGACTCCGCCGATGACGGCTCGTGGAGCTGGTGAATCGCTTCGTCACGCCCCATCAGTCCCTCGCTCGCGAGAACTGACTGGGGGAGCGACTCCGTGGCCGGGGGCAGCCCTGCCAAGGCCTGCCGGGCGAGCGATCGGATGAGGGACTGCGAGACACCCGCGACGAGGGGATAGACGGGGACGATTCGGCGGGTATTGAGGGGCGGCCGGTCCGCGGGCTCGTACTCCGGATTTTCGAAGTACACCTGTCGCCCGTAGCTCACGAGTGGACCGGATACCGCGATGCGCGCTCCCTCACGCAGTCCTATTCCGCCGCCGTGGCGGATCCAGACGGCGCCGATTGTCCCGGTGGAATCGCCCAGGATCGCGGTGATGCGAACGCGCTTCCCGGGCAGCGGGGCCACGTCGATGCGACGGACGGTGCCCTCGAAGCTCGCCAGATGCTGGAATCCCAGGGATGCGGCCGGCTGTGACGGAGGATAGTGCACGTACCGATGGGGGACGTGCAGGCGAAGGTCCTCGACGGTCGTGATGCCCAGTTCGGCGAGCCGCGTCGCGCGAGCCGCTCCGACGCCGGGGAGCCTGGACACAGGCGTGTCTGACTTCAAATGCGTCGCCCGGGCGCTGGCCGAAGGCTGGCGAGGGGCGGGGCGCATGGCATCGTCCATCCCACGGAGGGCGTCGGCGACCGCCGCGCGGCGCGCTTCCACTGAGAGATCGGCATACGTGGTGAGGCGCTTCAGGTACGCCGCATCCCCGAGTCCCTGGGTCCGCAGGCGCGCAACGTACGCCCCGAGGCCGCCGACCACCGCGCGGTTGTCGTTGCCGCGACGTTGCTCGAGTCGAAGGATGTCGCGGAGCGTCGCCAGGGGATCGCTTCGAGAGCTACTGGGAGGCAAGGAGGCAACCGATACCAATGATCCCCGGGCCGGTGTAGGTCGCCACGACCGCCCCGATCTCGGCGATCCCGATTGGGAGCTCCGGATGCGACGCCGCGACCAGATCCCGCAACGCTTCGGCCTCCGCGGCGCTATCGCCGTGCACGATCGCCATGCGCTCTTTCGCGCCAGCCCGCTCTGCCAGATCCGCGATCCGTCGAAGCGACGCCGCTCGCGTGCGGACTCGCTCCACCGGAACAACCGTTCCGTCGAGAATCTGGAGGACCGGCTTGACGTTGAGGAGCGCGCCGACGAACGCCTGGGCTCTGCCGATTCGGCCGCCCCGCTGCAGGTATTCGAGCGTCTCCAGCGTGAGGAAGAGCCGGACCCTCGGGATCGATTCTTGCACGGCTCGCACAATTCCGTCGGCGTCGAGGCCAGTGGCTGCCAGCTCTGCCGCCCGTTCGACCAGCCACCCAAGTCCAACGGACGTGCTGGCGGAGTCGATGACGTGGATCCGCCGCGGATCTACGGCACGCGCGGCTGCCAGGGCGACGCTGTGCGTCGAGCTGAAGGCGGAGGCGATGTGTAGGGAGATCACCGCATCGCAGCGCGCGAGGCGCTCTCGATAGACTTCCTCGAAGATGCCGATCGGCGGGGCGGACGTCTTCGGGAGGTTCGGATCTGTGCGTAGTCGCGCATAGAATTCGCCGGTCGTGACGTCGACGCGATCGCGCAGGACGTCCCTACCCCAGTGAACGGTCAGCGGAATGAGCGTGACGTCCAGCTCGCTGGGATCTGCGTTGGGAAAATCCGCTGTGCTGTCCGCGACGATGGCAACTGTCACGATCCGGCGACGTCCTGTTTCCGCGAACGATGTACGCTCAAGGCAATTTCACTCGAGGGCGATGATGTACTCGTGGTGGGGCTGCCCGCCCTCCGCGACCTCGACGGTGACCTCGAGATGCTCCTCGAGGATCCGGCAGAGGCTGTCCGCGGTATCACGGTCGCCCTCGGCGCCGACGTATACCGTGGCGATGTCAAGCTCATCGCTCCGCAGGTCCTTGATCGAGCGGCGCGTCAGATCGAAATAGGACTCGCGGGCAGCGATGAGGCGTGAGTCCGCGATGGCGAGCAGGTCCCCGGTCGCGACCGGAATGCCGTCGATGGTCGCGTCCCGCGATGAACGCGTCAGCGCGATGGTGTGGCAGCGGTGCGCGGCCTGATCCATGGCGGCGAGGTTGGTTTCGAGCGAGGCCTCGGGATTGACCGCGAGGAGCGCCGCGATGCCTTCGGGAATGGTTCGGGTCGGAAGGACAACCGCGTTCCCCTCGGACCAGGCACGAACGGCGTGCTCGCATGCGAGGGCGGCATTCGCGTCGTTCGGCAGTACGACGACGTTTGCGTACTGCACGCCGCGGATTGCGTGAAGGACCTCTTCGACGGATGGGTTCATGGTGTTGGGACAGACGATCACCGCCGCGCCGAGGCTGGACAAGATCTGTCGAAATCCATCTCCAACCACGACGGCCACCACGCCCAAACCGGGATTCGGGCGCTGCCGCTGCGCGTCGGATTGTTGCCAACTGGTGCGAAACGCCTCGCGCTGGCGCTGCAGGTTTTCAACCTTGACCTGAATGACTTGCCCGAGGTCGCAGGCAAGATCGAGGACCGATCCCGGCCGGTCTGTGTGGATGTGCACGCGGACAATGCCCGGGTCTCCGATGACGAGGAGCGATGTGCCGAGCGGGTTCAGCCGCTTGCGTATTCCGTTGGCGTCCAGGTTGGCGCCGGTGAACAGCACCTCGGTGCAATAGCCGTGTGTATCACGGTCATCGTGGAGCGCGCCGAAGTCGACGTGTTGGGCCGCCACCAACACCTCCGCCACAGGCTCTCCGCGCACCGTCGCCAAAATGCCGTCGAGAAATGTCCGAAAGCCTTCGCCACCGGCGTCGACCACGCCGGCCTGCTCCAGAATGGGGAGCTGCCGCGGAGTCTCGGCCACGGCGGCGCGGGCTGCTTCGTGACAGCGCGTGAGCGTCGTGAGCAGGTCATGCCCGTCGAGCGCGGAGTGCCCCGCCTCGGCCGCCGCCATCCGGGCGACGGTCAACATGGTGCCCTCGACCGGATCTACGACGGCCTCGTAGGCCGCGACGCTGCCGGCGCGGAGCGCCCGCGCGAAGGCGTCCGAATCCAGGGTCCGGTGCACGGACAGGGCGCGCGCCATCCCGCGGAGGATCTGCGCGAGAATGACGCCAGAATTGCCTCGCGCGCCCATTAGCGCGCCGTGGGCCGCCGCGTTGGCGACTTCGGCAAGTCGATGATCGGAACACGCCAGCGCAGCGTCGGCGGCGGACCTGAGGGTGAGCGCCATGTTCGTGCCCGTGTCTCCATCGGGGACCGGAAACACGTTGAGCGCGTTAATGGCGGCCGCGCGTCGTTCAACAAGCTCGGCAGCGGACGCGATGGCGCTTTTTAGGAGCATGCCGTCGGGTTCGATCAGAGGCTGTGATCCCCTTCTTGCGCGCGAGCGTGAGATTTCCGAGCGAGATGTTATACCTGTTAGAATAGCGAACCCACGCAGTCGTAAGCCGAGCGGCGCTGTGTCTGCGATGGAAGTGATCACTGGGGGCACCGATCGATGCGAAGCCGATGCGAGCTGTGCGGTAAAGGCGCCGCGTTTGGGCACAACGTGAGCCACTCGCACCGCAAGACCAACCGGCGCTGGCTGCCCAACATTCAGAAGGCGCGCGTTGTGCTGAACGGCTACGTCCGCACACTCCAGATCTGCACCCGCTGCATGCGGACGCAGCGAAAGCAGACCTCGTCCTAAAAGCGCGGCCCGACGGCAAGATTCGCCGTCGGGCCTCGGTGTGATCGCGCGCTTTCCTCAGCGAATGGCAAACGCCATCGCGTGCAGCCGCGCGACACGCTCCTCGGTCGTTGGATGCGTGCGAAAGAGATTCACCCATCCGTTATTGCCGAGTGGGTTGACGATGAATAGATGCGCGGTCGCTGGTGGGACCTGCATCGGACGATAGCGGGTACCCGCCTCGAGCTTCTCGAGGGCATCGGCCAGGGCCAGCGGCTGTCCAGAGATCCGCGCGCCGGTCGCGTCTGCCTCGAATTCGCGCGCGCGCGAGATCGCGAGCTGAATGATTGTGGCCGCGATCGGTGCAAGGATGATCATGAGTAGCCCGGCGGCCACGTCGGCGATGCCGCCGCCCTCCTCGTCGTTTCTCCCGCCCAGGCCGCCAAACATGAGCGCCCACTGCGCCATGTGGGCCAGCATCGTGATGGCGCCGGCAATGGTCGCGGTCACGGTCATGGTGAGGGTGTCGCGATTGCGAACATGGCCCATTTCGTGCGAGAGAACGGCCTCGAGCTCCGTGCGATTCAGCATCCCGAGGAGGCCCTGCGTCACGGCGACGGCTGCGTGCGAGGGATCGCGCCCCGTGGCGAAGGCGTTCGGGGAATCGGAATTGATCACGTAGACCCGCGGCTTGGGCAGCCGGGCGTACATGGCCAGGTTGTTGACGATCGAATGGAGCTCCGGCGCTTCGGACTCCGAGACTTCGTGCGCTCCGGCCATCGCGAGGGCGATCTTGTCGGAGAACCAGTAGGACGTGAAGTTCATGGCGAGAGCGAAGATGAACGCGAAGATCATCCCTTGGGTGCCGCCGAACACGCGCCCGAAGAGCAATAGGATCACGGTGAGCGCCGTGAGCAAGAACATGGTTCGGAAGGTATTGTTGCTTGCCATGGCTGGGGTTGCCTCCTCCATTCGGACGACACGCGACTTCACTTGCACGGCGTTGCTGACCGCGCGCGCGCCCAAATGATACCAAAGATGCACCTCATGCGCGGTAAATCCAGCGCGTTACGCGCAAGCTCTGCGCAGGAACGATTCTTACTCGGAACTATCTGTCCGAAGGCGACTCCCAATAAACGTCGGATGGCCTTGAATGAACACGTCTATCCCCATTGGTCGGCGACCTTCGAGGACAATGGTCTTGGGCAGCAGGACTCCGCGGCCTGTGCCAATCGCCGCCATCGTCGGGATTCGCCGCGCAGGACCCCAGGGCACCACGAGCCCCGGGTCCACGTATGGATCCGGGTCGTAGTCGGCCGATGCGATGCGCATGAGCTTTCCGTCCCACCAGGTGTGGCCCTGCGGCCACTGCGCGTAGGCGCGGATGCGCCGCCACAGATCGACCGCAGGTTGGCTCCAGTCGAGCCGTCCGTCCGACCGTTCGATCGGCCGGGTTAGGGTGGCGCGAGATGGGTCTTGTGCCTGGGGCGTGATCTGGCCCGCGCTCCAGCGAGGGAGCCATTCGATCAGCAGCTCCGCCCCCACGTCCGCGAGCTTGCGTGTCAGTGACGCCTGATCATCGCGGTCGTCGATCGGGACCGCCGTTTGGGCCAAGATGGGTCCGGTGTCCATCCCTTCGTCCATCAGCATGATCGTCACACCAGTCTCAGGATCGCCTGCCAGGATTGCCGCAGAGATCGGAGACGCGCCTCGATGCCGCGGCAGCAACGACGCGTGGACGTTGATGCACCCCCGTTCTGGAATGGCGAGAATCGACCTGGGCAGGATCTGCCCGTACGCGGCCACGACGATGATGTTGGGGGCAGCGTTCCGGACCGCCTCGACCGCGTCCGGTCTCCGGATGCGATCGGGCTGGAAAAGGGGAAGTTCCAGGGCAGCGGCCGCGCGCGCGACGGGGGGTTGTGTCACGCGGCGACCGCGCCCAGAAGGGCGCGCGGCCTGCGTCACGACGAGCGCCACCTCGTATCCGGCGCCGACGAGCGCGTTCAAGCTGGGAACGGCGAACTCCGCCGTTCCCATGAATACGACCCGCTTGGGGACCGTATCTCGTACCACGTGAGCACCCATATCCTGCTATTACTGACGTTCTGTCACGCACGCCCATGGTATACTGCGGCGTCCCGCGCGAGACTGCCTGGCCGGGGGGGACAGATCGCCCGTGACACCGCGCTCGCCTACCACGTCGGTATCAGAGACTTGCCGACTGGCAGCCGCCCGCGGGAGCGCCTCCAGGCGCTGGGCGCCCAGGCGCTCTCCGACGAGGAGCTCATCGCCATCGTGCTGCGCACCGGAACGCAGTCGGCCAATGTTCTGGAAGTTGCCCGGGCTCTTCTGAGGAGCCACGATGGGCTCGGCGGGCTCAACCGGGCAAGCCTCGCCGAGCTGTCACAAGCCCGGGGCATCGGTCCAGTGAAGGCCATCGATCTCAAAGCAGCGTTCGAGCTTGGAAAGCGGCTGCTCACCCTGGCGCCAGAGGAACGTCCCCAGCTCAACGGTCCCCAGGATGCGTACGCGTTGCTGCGGGGCGAAATGAGCTTGCTGGAACAAGAGAGCGTGCGCGTGATCCTGCTCAACACGAAAAACCGCGTCCAAGGAGTTGTGCAGGTATCCCTCGGAAGCTTAAATACCTCGGTAGTCCGCGTGGGCGAGGTGTTCAAGGAAGCCATCCGCCAGCAAGCCGCGGGGATCGTGTTAGCCCACAACCACCCCAGCGGCGACCCTGCGCCTTCTCCTGAAGACGTTGCCATCACGCGAAAAGTCGTGGAGGCGGGGGAGCTTCTGGACATCAATGTGCTCGACCATATCATCATCGGTCGCCCAGGCGCGGCGTCGACTGGCTGGGTGAGCTTGCGCGAACGACAGCTCGGATTTTCCTGATGGAGCCCGCTCGTTGCTGAACTCGCTCTTTGGGTTGCTTTCTCGCGACATCGGTATCGACCTCGGGACCGCGAACACCCTCGTCCTCGTTCGCGGCAAGGGCATCGTCATCAATGAGCCCTCGGTGGTGGCGGTGAACCGCAAGACGAAGCGCGTGCTCGCCATTGGCGCCGAAGCCAAGCGAATGGTGGGGCGGACGCCAGCCAACATCGTGGCGATTCGACCGCTGAAGGACGGCGTGATCTCGGATTTCGACGTGACCGAGCGCATGCTCCGCTACTTCATCGAGCGCGTCCACGAGCAAATGACGATGGTTCCGCGGCCGCGAATCGTTATCGGAATCCCTTCCGGGGTCACCGAGGTCGAGCGGCGCGCCGTGTACGAGGCGGCGATGACGGCCGGGGCGCGGGAAGCGTGGCTCATCGAAGAGCCGATGGCGGCCGCCATCGGCTCGGGCCTACCCATCACCGAGCCGCACGGCTGCATGATCGTTGACATCGGGGGCGGGACGACCGAAGTGGCCGTAATCTCGCTCGGCGGCGTGGTCGCCAGCCGCTCGATTCGCATCGCCGGTGACGAACTCGACCAGGACATCGTCTCCTACATTCGCCAGCGACACAACCTCGCCATCGGTGAGCGCATGGCCGAGGAGGTGAAGGTTGCAGTGGGATCGGCGATTCCCCTCGAGGACAACGGCAGCGTCGTCGTTCGCGGGCGGAACGTGAAATCCGGGCTACCGGAGGAAGTGTCGGTGACGTCGGCGGAGATCGCCGACGCGATGAACGGATCGCTCAACTCGATTGTCGAAGCGGTCACCGATACTATTGACGATACGCCACCAGAGTTGGTTGCTGACCTGATGGCGCGCGGGATCATGGTCTCGGGCGGAGGAAGCCTTCTTCCTCATATTGACACCCTCCTGCACGACCGGACGCACATGCGGGTCCAGGTCGCCGAAGATCCGATGGGCTGTGTCGTGCGCGGGGCGGGGAAGGTGCTCAACGACGTGGAGATCCTGCGGCGTGTGACGCTGGACCTCCACAACGGCCGCCGCGCGGGGCGGTGACGGATACGATGACGACCGTTTTCTGGGTGGACGAGGAGCCGTAAGTTGTTCTCGGCGATGCGAACCCGTCGGACGGCGTCACGCTGGATGGCGTTTGTCACCATCGCCGTCGCGGTGTTCATCATAACCATGCCGGGGACGGCATATCAGGCGCAGGCCGTCGGGATCCGATTTATCGCGCCGGTGGAGTACGCAATCTCCCGCGCGGTGGACAGCGTCGCCTACTTCGCCGATACGGTCCGCCAGGCGGGCACGCTGGCGGCCCAAAATCGCGGGTATCAGGAAGAGATCAATCGCCTCCAGGCTGAGGTCGTGCAAATGCAGGAGTTGGAGCTCGAGAACCGCGATCTCCGTCGTCTCCTGGACCTTCGCGGGCGCGCGCCGTTGGGCAGCTTGCTGTCGGTCAATGTGATCGCGCAGGACCCGCTCGCCATCGTCCAGGGCGTGACGGTCGATCGCGGGTCCGACGACGGCGTGACCGTCGACGCGCCGGTCATCACGTGGCGGGGACTCGTCGGGCGCGTCGTCGAAGTCGAGCCAACGGCATCGAAGGTGCTCCTCATCACCGACGTCAACAGCGCCGTCAGCGCCAGGATCCAGAATCCGGACTCCCGCGCGACCGGGGTCGTTCGCGGGACCGGAGACGGGCACCTCATCATGCAGTACGTCCCGCGGTCTGACGTGCTGCGCACCGGCGACCTCGCCATCACGTCGGGAATCGGCGGGGTCTTCCCGTCGGGCATCGTCGTCGGACGCGTGCTGCAGGTCCGTCAAAGGGACGTGGACGTGTTCCAAGAAGCCCTCGTCGAGCCCGCCGTGGACGTTCGCAGCCTTGAGCGTCTCTACATTGTGCTGCGGCGGAATACGGGCGTGTCCGCGAGCCTGCCGCTGGGACCGGCACATGACCCAGCGGCAGCGGAACCTGGCCGCTAGATCGACTCGATGCGATTTCTGATCCCACTGCTCGTCGTGGCAACGATCCTCCAATCGCTGACCCTGCCGGGGCTCACGGCGAACGGGGTTCGGCCGGATTTGGCGCTGGTGCTCGTGGTGGGCTGGGCCTGGATCCGTGGCTGGGAGGAGGGCGTGATCGCGGGCGCCATCGGCGGACTGATGATCGACATCGCGTCCACCACCCCATTCGGCATCAACATCTTTCGACTCACGGTGCTTGGGCTCATTGCTGGGCTCGTCATGGACCGGCTTGCGCGGACCGGCGCGGCCCTCCCCATCGCCGCTGGGGTTGGCGGGTGCGCGCTGGCCTTCGTGCTTACCATCGTCGGCCTTCAGGCGGCTGGCTGGACGGTCGACTGGGAGCGTGCCCTCACGACGACGGCCATTCCGAGCGGCGTCCTGACCGTGCTCTGCATGGTGGCGGCGACCCCATTCTTCCGGGCCGTCGAGCGACGAATTGCCAGCGACGAGCTGGGGCCCAAGCGAAGCGAGTGATGACGACCGCGAGATCGAGGTCTGACGGGGTTCTGCGATGAACCTTGGCCTGCGTGGCATTCGCTGGAGGCAAATCGATCCCGTCCTGCTCCTGGCGACCATGGGGCTGACCGTATTCGGCGTGTTGCTGGTGGCCAGCGCCACGCGCCAGTACTACGACCCGCCGCGACTGGTTGGCAATAGCTGGTTCATGAAAGAGCTGGTGTTTGCGGTGCTGGGCATCGTGGGGATGGTCGGCTGCGCATGTATTCCCCCACGCGCGCTTCGCACTCTGGCATTTCCGCTCTACGGGATCTCGGTCGTCGCCTTGGCGGCAGTGCTCGGGTTGGGACATGGCCTTCGCGACTACGGAGCGCAGCGTTGGTTCGAGCTTGGTGGCGTCCAGTTCCAGCCCTCCGAGCCGGCGAAGGTGGCGCTCATGCTGGCGCTTGCCCGCGTGCTCTCGACGTCAACGGTCGGAGCACGGACGACTATCGCATCGGCGGTCCTCTTGGCGGCGCCCGCCGCCCTGATCTATGCCCAGCCGGATCTGGGGACCGCCCTATCGCTCATCGCTATCTGGTTGGGGATGCTGGTGATGTCGCGAACGCCTGCGCGCTATCTCGTCGCAGTGGGTGCGCTCGGCATATCGGCGCTTCCGCTGAGCTGGCTCGCCATGAAAGACTACATGCGCGAGCGGATCCTGATCTTCCTGAATCCGAAGGCGGACGCGCTCGGGCAGGGTTACAACATTCTGCAGGCGCAGATGAGCATCGGGTCGGGCGGCATGTGGGGTAAGGGACTGTTCGAGGGCACGCAAACGCAGCTTCGCTTTCTCCGGGTGTCCCACAGCGACTTCATTTTTTCGGTCCTGGGTGAGGAGCTGGGGTTCGTCGGGGCCGTGGTGTTGTTCGGCCTGTTCTTAGCGCTACTTCTGCGCGTCATCCGTGCCCACGACGTGGCAGATGACGGGTTTGGCGCTATGGTATGCGCGGGCGTCGTCTCGATGATCGCGTTTCAGGCCGTCGCGAACCTTGGGGCGAACGTTGGCCTCACCCCGGTGACGGGCATTCCACTCCCCTTTGTCAGTTACGGAGGGAGCGCTTTGATGACGCAGCTCGCGGCCATCGGGCTGGTGCAGGCGACTCTCGTGCGTCGACGCCTCTACCGTTTCGAGGCGTGAAGGAGCGGCTGGAATGGAGATCGTCGGCTTTCTTGGGACCGGCGGCATCATCGCGATCGTCATCGTCCTGCTTCTCGTGAGCGGGCTACGGGTCATCCAGGAGTACGAGCGGGGCGTCGTGTTCCGTCTTGGGCGTCTGGCAGGGCTCCGGATGCCGGGCCTGCAATACATCATCCCCGGCGTGGAGCGCATGGTTCGGATGGACCTCCGGGTCATCACGATGGACGTTCCCGCCCAGGAGGCCATCACCCGCGACAACGTGACCGTTCGGGTGAACGCGGTCGTCTATTTCCGAGTGGTAGATGCAGAAGCCGCGGTGGTGCGGGTTCTCGATTACATCCGCGCAACGTCCATGATCGCCCAGACGACGCTCCGCAGCGTGCTGGGACAATCACTCATGGACGACCTGCTGTCGCAGCGGGACAAGATCAATCAGGAGCTGCAGCGCATCATCGACGAGCAGACGGCCCCATGGGGCGTAAAGGTCAGCGTGGTCGAGGTGCGCGACGTCGAGCTGCCCCAAGCCATGCAGCGGGCGATGGCGCGCCAGGCGGAGGCCGAGCGCGAGAAGCGCGCAAAGATCATCCACGCGGAGGGCGAGCACGAAGCGTCGACGCAGCTCGCCGAGGCAGCGGCTACCATCGCGCGCCAACCCATCGCGCTCCAGCTCCGCTACCTGCAGACGCTGACCGAGATTGCATCCGAGCGAAGCTCGACCGTCGTATTTCCATTGCCGATCGACATGATCAGCCAGTGGCTCCAGCGCGCGTCCGCTTTGACGGCGGGCGGACCGCCGGAAGGGGGCGCAGCCCAAATTGACCGTCCAGCGGAGTCCAATCCACCAGTTGTCGATTAGCCGCCGGGCGGTGATATAATCTTGCGTGCTGTCGCCTCGGTATTCGTTGCCCTCCGTGCGCCCGCAAGCGGAGCAAACTTGCCTGCAACGTTCTGCGAGGCCCTGGTGACGATCTCGGCGGACCCTTCGCGGTCGTGGCAACGGTTCTCACCTCGGTAGGCGCTGGAGCGCACTTCACCGATCCCATCCCCCCGTACGGACGTTAGCGGAGGTTTTCTCCATGGTTCTTGCTCCTCAGGATACGACGCCCCTCGCCATTCGTGACGTTCGCGAGCGCGTCTCGTTTGCCCGGATTCGGGAAGTCCAATCCATGCCCAACCTCATCGATATCCAGCGTCGATCGTTTCGCTGGTTTCTCCAGGAAGGGCTCGGTGAACTATTCGCGGAGATCTCGCCGATCCAGGACTTTACCGGTAAGAACATGGATCTGGAGCTTGCCGTTCCGGGTCCGAACGGCGAGCCGGGCTACTCCTTTGGCGAGCCGAAGTATTCCGAGGAGGAGTGCCGCGAGACGGATTCGACCTACGCTGCGCCGCTTCGGGTCAGGATGCGACTGACGATCAAGGGCGAGATCGGCGAGATCAAGGAGATGGACATCTTCATGGGGGACTTCCCCATGATGACCACCAACGGCACCTTCATTATCAATGGCGCGGAACGGGTCGTCGTGAGCCAGCTCGTCCGCTCGCCAGGCGCCTACTTCACGCTGAACGAAGATCCAACCAGCGGTCGGCTCCTGTGCATGGGAAAGCTGATCCCCAGCCGGGGGGCTTGGCTTGAATTCGAGACGTCGAACAAGGACGTGCTCTCCGTCAAGGTGGATCGCAAGCGCAAGATCCCGTTGACCACGCTTCTGCGCGCAGTGGCCGCGGTGCTTCCGGTTCCAGAGCTGAAGACGGGAAGCAGTGAGGAGCTCCTCAGCCTCTTTGCCGACGTCGACAATCATCCGGATCACCACTACATCCAGGCGACGCTAGACCGCGACCCGTCGAGCACGCCCGATCGTGACCGCACACCGAATCAGGCCGCCGTGATCGACTTCTATCGGCGCCTGCGCCCGGGCGACCCGCCGACCGCGGAGAACGCCAAGTCGCTTCTCAGCTCGCTGCTGTTCAACTATCGCCGTTACGACCTGGGCAGGGTCGGCCGATACAAGGTCAATCGGCGGCTCGACGTTCTCACGCCGCTATCCGAGCGCATTCTCACGCCGCAGGATCTGATCGCCATTGTGCGCGAGATGATCCGGATCAATACGGGGCGCGGTGAGGCCGATGACATCGATCACCTCGGCAACCGGCGGGTCCGCGCCGTCGGTGAGCTGATCCAGAACCAGTTTCGCGTTGGGTTGCTGCGGATGGAGCGAGTCGTCAAAGAGCGGATGAGCATCATCGATCCGCAGACGGCCACCCCCTCGACGCTGATCAACATTCGGCCCGTCGTGGCGGCGATGCGCGAGTTCTTCGGCGGTAGCCAGCTTTCGCAGTTCATGGACCAGACGAATCCCCTCGCCGAGCTGACGCACAAACGTCGCCTCTCAGCCCTCGGTCCCGGCGGTCTCTCGCGAGACCGGGCCGGATTCGAGGTTCGCGACGTGCACCACAGCCACTACGGGCGAATCTGCCCAATCGAGACGCCCGAAGGTCCGAACATCGGCCTGATCGGGTCCCTCGCGACCTACGGCCAGATCAACGAGTACGGCTTCATCGAGACGCCATATCGTGTCGTGCTGCGTCAGGTGGACAACGCGCCGGAGGCGACGACGGGACGAAGGCTCGCGCGGGCAGTGGTCGATCCGAGCACGGGGAAGGAGATCGCGCCGGCGAAGGCGACGATCGACGCCAAGCTTGCCAAGAGTCTGGCGGGCCTCCACGACGCGCTTCCCCGAGTCGATATCGTGCCGGTCGTGACCGATGAGATTCGGCTCCTGCCCGCGGACCAGGAGGAGCGGTACACCATCGCCCAGGCCAACGTTCGGCTCAACGATGACGGCACGTTCGCGGACGAGCACGTGTCGGTCCGGAGAGGCCCGCGCTTCGCGCTGGAGGTGCCGGAGCGCGTCGACTACGTGGACGTATCGCCACATCAAACGGTGAGCGTCGCCACCGCGCTGATTCCGTTCCTGGAGCACGACGACGCCAACCGAGCGCTGATGGGCGCAAACATGCAACGGCAGGCGGTGCCGCTGATCGCCCCAGAGGCGCCCCTCGTCGGGACCGGGATGGAAGTCCAAACGGCCAGCGACAGCGGGCACGTGATGTTGTGTCCGGTCGACGGCGTCGTGGAGAGCGTGGATGCCAGCCGCATCGTGGTGCGCTCGCTTTCCGAGGACGGATCCGAAAACGGCCCGCAACGGTTCGCCTTCAAATTGCGGAAGTACATGCGCTCGAACCAGGGCACGTGCGTCAATCAGCGCCCGATCGTCACCAAAGGGCAGCGCGTCCGCGCCGGCCAACCGTTGGCTGACAGCTCGTCCACGCAGCACGGCGAGCTGGCGCTGGGCCAGAACGTCCTCTGCGCCTTCATGTCGTGGGAGGGTGGAAACTTCGAGGACGCCATCATCATCAGCGAAAGCATCGTTCGGGAAGACAAGTTCACATCGGTGCACATCGAAAAGCACGAGGTGGAGGCCCGCGATACGAAGCTCGGCCCGGAGGAGATCACGCGCGACATCCCCAATGTCGGGGATGACATGCTCCGCAATCTCGACGAGAACGGGGTCATTCGCATCGGCGCGGAGGTCGAGCCTGGCGACATCCTCGTGGGAAAGATCACGCCGAAAGGCGAAACGGAGCTAACCGCGGAGGAGCGCCTGTTGCGCGCCATCTTTGGCGAGAAGGCGCGCGAAGTGAAAGACACGTCGCTGCGCGTGCCCCACGGGGAGCGCGGGCGAGTGGTGGACGTGCGGGTCTTCAATCGCGACGACCATGCCGAGTTGCCGGCCGGCGTGCATCAGCTGGTGCAGGTCGTGATCGCGCAGAAGCGCAAGGTCGCGGAAGGCGACAAGATGGCGGGGCGCCACGGCAACAAGGGCGTCATCGCGAAGATCCTTCCATTGGAAGACATGCCGTTCCTGCCGGACGGCCGGCCCGTCGAGATCATCCTCAATCCGCTCGGCGTGCCGTCCCGCATGAACGTCGGGCAGATCCTCGAGACGCACCTCGGCTGGGCGGCGGAAGCGCTGGGCATCTCCTTCGCGACACCGGTCTTCGACGGCGCCAAAGAGGAGGACATTCGCGAGCAGCTTCGGCGCGCGGGGCTTCCCGAGGATGGGAAGGAGTGGCTCTACGACGGACGGACGGGCGAGCGGTTCGCTCAGCGCGTGACCGTGGGTTACATTTACATGCTGAAGCTCATCCACCTGGTCGAGGACAAGATCCACGCGCGCTCGACCGGTCCGTATTCGCTCATCACACAGCAACCCCTGGGCGGCAAGGCGCAGTTTGGCGGCCAGCGGTTCGGCGAGATGGAGGTGTGGGCGCTCGAGGCCTACGGCGCAGCCCACACCCTCCAGGAGATGTTGACCGTCAAGTCCGACGACGTCGCCGGGCGGGTGAAGACCTATGAGGCGATCGTCAAGGGCGAAGACGTATTCCAGCCAGGAGTGCCAGAATCCTTCAAGGTTCTCGTGAAGGAGCTGCAGAGCCTCGGCCTCGCGGTCGAGGTGCTCAACGAGGACGAGGAGGGCATCCCACTCCTCGAGGACGTCAGCTCGGACTACATCCCGTCGCTGAACATCAACCTCACGGGGTTCGAGCGAGGCGGCTTGGATGATTAACGCGTGGGCACTGCTCGCCACGGTCATGGATTGGGTGGGGGAATAGATGCTGGAAGTCAACAATTTCAACGCCGTGCGCATCCGACTGGCGTCCCCGGAGCAGGTGCGGCAGTGGTCACGGGGCGAGGTTCGCAAGCCTGAGACGATCAACTATCGGACGCTGAAGCCGGAGCGCGACGGACTCTTCTGCGAGCGAATCTTCGGCCCCACCAAGGACTGGGAATGCTCGTGCGGGAAGTACAAGCGCGTCCGCTACAAGGGCATCGTGTGCGACAAGTGCGGCGTCGAGGTCACGCGGGCGAAGGTGCGCCGCGAGCGGATGGGGCACATCGAGCTGGCATCGCCGGTGAGCCACATCTGGTTTGTGAAGGGCACGCCCAGCCGCATCGGGCTTCTCCTCGATGTGACGCCGCGAACGCTCGAGCAGGTGCTGTACTTCGCGAAGTACATCGTCACCGACGTGAACGACCAAGCGCGCGAGCGCCAGGTTCAGGCCGTCGAGGCGGAGATCGAAGCGCGAGTTCAGCGCGCGCGCAAGGCCGGCGAAGAGCGGGCGGAGGAAGTGCGCCGTGCGCGCGACGAGCGGCTGACGGAGATCGAAGCGCGGCACCAGCCACGCATCGCCGAGCTGGACGCGCGGAAGGAAGCGGACGTCAACCGAATCACGGAGATCGGAAAGGAAATCGACGAGCTGCTCGGCTCCCTCGTGGGCCAGGCGGCACCGGAAACCATCCTCTTCGAGCCGACTGGCACGGTCCTCGTGCAAGAGGACGCCGCCGTGCGAACGGATCACCAAACCGAGCTTCGGCGACTCCTCGATGAGGAGGTCGCCCGGATCGAGGCGAGCGTCGAAGACGAAAAGGCCAACGTCCTCGCGCTGATGGGAGGCGAAACCGACCTCGTCAAGGCCCAGGCGCAAGAGGAGCTGGACAAGATTCAAAGCAAGATGCTCCAAGAAGAGGAGCAATCTCGCTCGCTGGGCGACGCGCGTATCAAGAAGATCGAGTCCGTCAAGGTGCTCCAGACCCTGACCGAAACGGAGTACCGAGAGCTCCAGGAGACGTGCGGCCGGATTTTCCGCGCGGGCATGGGTGCGGAGGCGATTCGCGACCTCTTGCGCACGGTCAACCTGGACGAGCTGGCCATCTTTCTTCGGGGCGAGACGCACTCGACGTCTGGGCAGCGCCGCAAGAAAGCGACCAAGCGGCTTCGAATCCTCGAGTCATTCCGAAAGTCCGGGAACCATCCCGACTGGATGATCTTGACCATCCTTCCGGTGCTTCCGCCCGATCTGCGACCCATGGTGCAGCTGGACGGCGGCCGATTTGCCACGAGCGATCTGAATGACCTGTATCGCCGGGTGATCAATCGGAACAACCGGCTGAAGCGGCTCCAGGAGCTCGGCGCGCCAGAGATCATCGTCCGAAACGAAAAGCGCATGCTGCAGGAGGCCGTGGACTCGCTGATCGACAACGGCCGCCACGGCCGCGCCGTCTCTGGCTCGAGCAATCACAAGCTGAAGAGCCTGTCGGACATGTTGAAGGGCAAGCAGGGCCGGTTCCGCCAGAACCTCCTTGGCAAGCGGGTCGATTACTCGGGACGGTCCGTGATCGTGGTCGGCCCGGACCTGAAGCTCCACCAGTGCGGTCTGCCGAAGCGTATGGCGCTCGAGCTGTTTAAGCCGTTCGTGATGCAGAAGCTCGTCGAGCACGGGATCGTGCACAACATCAAGAGTGCGAAGCGCGTGGTCGAGAGGGTTCGCCCCGAGGTTTGGGACGTACTGGAAGAGGTGATCCAGGACCACCCGGTGCTGCTGAACCGGGCGCCGACGCTGCACCGGTTGGGCATCCAGGCGTTTCAGCCGGTGCTGATCGAGGGCAGTGCGATTCAGATCCATCCCCTTGTCTGCGCAGCCTTCAACGCGGACTTCGACGGCGACCAGATGGCGGTGCACGTCCCACTGTCGTCGGCCGCGAAGGACGAGGCGCGCAACCTGATGCTCTCAGTGCGCAACCTCGTGCAGCCCTCGAACGGGGAGCCGATTACGGCGCCAACCCTGGACATGGTCCTCGGCTGCTACTACCTGACGATGATCCGGCCGGGGAGCCCGGGCGAGGGCCGAATATTCGCGAGTCTGGACGATGCGCGCCTCGCCTACGAGTTGGGCCAGATTGACCTCCGGGCGGAGATCGAGGTCCGCCAGCGCCGGGCGGACGGAGCCCCATCCGAGCGAATGAAGACGAGCGTGGGCCGCATCATCTTCAACGATTCGGTTTCCGCCGCTCTGCGGGGGGCCGGCGTTGAGCCGATCCCGTTCGAGAATCGGACCATGGACAAGGGCAGCCTGAAGAACCTCGTTGCCAACATGATTCGCACCTATGGCAACAACGTGTCGGCGGCCGTGCTGGATGAGATCAAGTCCATCGGGTTCCACTATGCGACGCTCTCGGGCATCACGATCGCGATCGACGACATCAAGATCCCTCCCGAGAAGCCGGATATCCTCGAAAAGGCCGAGGGGGAAGTCGATCGGATCGAGCGCGACTATCGTCGTGGCCTCATTACGGATGAAGAGCGCTACAACGAAGTCGTCGAGGTCTGGACGCGCGCGAAGGAGGAGATCACCAAGGCGGTCGAGCAGGTGCTGGATCCGTACGACTCTGTCCACATGATGGCGCAGTCGGGAGCAAAAGGAAACGTCCAGCAGATCGCCCAGATGTCCGGCATGCGCGGCCTGATGGCAGACCCTTCGGGACGCATTATCGAGCTGCCGATCCGTGCCAGCTTCCGGGACGGGCTGTCCGTGTTGGAGTACTTCCTCTCGACGCACGGCGCCCGCAAAGGGTTGGCGGACACGGCCATTAAGACGTCCGACTCTGGCTATCTCACCCGTCGCCTCATCGACGTGTCACAGAGCCTGATCGTCTACGACGAAGACTGCGGCACCGAGGCCGGGCTGTGGATCGAGGACCTGGCCGACTCGGCGAAGCGGGCTCTGCGTCTGGAACAGCTCGTCGGTCGCGTGCTCGCGAGCCCCATCGTGGATCCGGCCACCGGCGAGATCGTCGTCGATCGCAACGAGTTGGTGGACGACCAGATGCGCGAGCGGATCTCGGGCATCGAAGGCCTCGAGAAGCTCCACGTCCGGTCGCCGATGACCTGCGAGTCGCGGCACGGCGTCTGTCAGCGGTGCTACGGCTGGCACATGGGCACCCGATCGATGGTGAAGATCGGAGATCCGGTTGGCATCGTCGCTGCCCAGTCCATCGGGGAGCCGGGGACGCAGCTCACCATGCGCACGTTCCACACGGGCGGCGTCGCGGGCGGTCTCGACATCACCACGGGCCTTCCACGCGTGGAGGAGCTGTTCGAAGCACGACAGCCCAAGGGCAAGGCCGTATTGTCGGAGATCGACGGCAGCGTCGAGCTGCAGCGCCTCGAGGACGCGCGCGTCGTGCGCGTCGTCTCGCGCGAGACCTATCGTGACGATCACGAGATCCCGGCGGGCTACACCCTGGAGGTTGCCGAGCAGCAGTGGGTGGACGCCGGCCAGACCATCGCAATTGGGCCCGACGAATCGACGATCGTCGCGCAGCTTTCCGGAACCGTCGAGATTCGACAGCCGGAGGCGGGACCGTCGGCGGGCGAGGCGATGGGAGCGCAGGCTCTGGTCACGATCGTGGCCGAAGATCGCGACGAGCGCGAGTATCGCGTGCCACCGCAGGCGCGCGTCCGAATCGAGGACGGCCAGTTCGTGACGGCGGGCGAGCAGCTCACCGAGGGATCACGCGATCCACAGGAGATCTTGAGTATCCAGGGTCGCGAGGCGGCCCAGCGGTATCTGGTCGACGAGGTGCAGGCGGTGTACCGCTCGCAGGGCGTGACGATCAATGACAAGCACGTCGAGGTGATCGTGCGCCAGATGCTGCGAAAGCTGCGCGTCGACGACCCGGGCGACAGCGCGCTGCTGCGGGATGAGCTGGTCGATCGCTTCGAGTACGAGGAGATCAATCGCGAGGTCCTCGCAGAGGGCGGCGAGCCCGCAACGGCTCGCCCGGTGCTCCTGGGCGTGACGAAGGCGTCGCTCAACACGGAGAGCTTCCTGGCGGCCGCCTCCTTCCAGGAGACGACGCGCGTGCTGACCGATGCGGCGCTGATGGGCAAGGTCGACCACCTGATGGGGCTCAAGGAGAACGTGATCATCGGCAAGCTGATCCCGGCCGGCTCGGGGCTCCAGGCGCGGCTGGAGGCCCGGCGCCAGCGTCAGCTCGCGTCGGAGGCAGTGGCGGCATTCCTGGAGCCGACGCCGCCAGTTGACACCTCTCCCCTCGAAGACTAGAATGAACGTCTGCGGTTTGGATTAGCGACAGGAGAGTGAAAGAAGCTTGCCCACAATCAACCAATTGATCCGCAAGGGTCGCGCAAAAATCCGAAAGAAGACGACTGCGCCTGCTTTGCGCTTCCAATTGAACTCACTGCGCGGAAAGGTCCGCCGAGGACGCGGCTCCCCGCAGAAGCGCGGGGTTTGCGTCCAGGTGCGCACCATGACCCCGAAGAAGCCAAACTCTGCGCTGCGGAAGATCGCGCGCGTTCGCCTGTCAAACGGCATGGAAGTGACCGCTTACATCCCGGGCGAGGGACATAACCTCCAGGAGCACTCCGTTGTGCTGATCCGCGGCGGGCGCGTGAAAGACCTGCCCGGGGTCCGCTATCATGTCATCAGGGGTGCCCTTGACGCGCAGGGCGTGCGTGATAGGAAGAAAGGCCGGTCAAAATACGGTGCGAAGGCAGCGCAGGGGGGTGCCGCCGGGCGTTAAACGCGGCATGGTGTCCTGAAACGGGCCGGCCCGTTCGCGGGCTGGCCCTGTCTGTGTACGATGAAGGAGGCTACTGCACATGCCAAGAAGGGCTCGCGTCGTTCGACGCGAAATTCCGCCGGACTCGAAGTACGGCAGCCGTACCCTGGCGAAATTCATCAACAAGGTCATGATCGGGGGGAAAAAGAGTCTCGCCGAGCGGATCGTGTACCAGGCGCTCGAGAACGTCGAGCGTCAGGGGCATCAGAACCCCCTGGACATCTTCGATCAGGCCATGCGCAACGCGACACCGATCCTGGAAGTGAAGCCGAGACGAGTCGGCGGCGCGACGTACCAGGTGCCGGTTGAGATCCGCGGGGACCGCCGCGTGTCGCTGGCGATGCGCTGGCTCATTGGCTCGGCGCGCGGCCGGCCGGGCAAGTCAATGGCGGACAAATTGTCGGGTGAGCTACTGGATGCCGCGCGGGGGCAGGGTGCAACCGTCAAGCGGCGCGACGACGTACACCGTATGGCGGAGGCCAACAAGGCATTCGCGCACTATCGCTGGTAAAGGAACGGCATGACTTCGGAGCTGGAACGCACTCGGAATATTGGGATCATTGCCCACATCGACGCGGGCAAGACCACCACGACCGAGCGAATCCTCTATTTCACCGGGAAGATCTACAAGATCGGGGAGGTCCATGAGGGCACCGCCGTCATGGACTGGATGGAACAGGAGCGCGAGCGCGGGATCACGATTACGGCCGCCGCGACGACCGCGAATTGGCGCGACCACCGCATCAACATTATCGATACGCCCGGGCACGTCGACTTCACAGTCGAAGTCGAGCGCTCGCTGCGCGTACTGGACGGCGGTGTCGTCGTGCTCGACGCGGTCGCCGGCGTCGAGCCGCAATCGGAAACGGTTTGGCGTCAGGCCGACAAGTACGGCGTTCCCCGGATCGTGTTCATCAACAAGATGGACCGGATCGGCGCGAATTACTGGGGCACGATCGACATGATCAAGGAGCGGCTCGGGGCCGAGCCGCTCCCGATTCAAATCCCCATCGGGCACGAATCATCGTTCGTGGGAATCGTTGATCTCGTCTCTCCGCGGGCCCTGGTGTGGGGTGATGATCCCGACGCTCCGCCGGAAGAGATCGCGGTGCCAGTCACCCAAGGCGACGACGCGGCGACGTGGCACGAGCGACTTGTCGAGCGCGTGGTGGAGACCAACGATGCGCTGCTGCACCGCTATCTCGAGGGCGAGGCGATCGGCGCGGACGAGCTTCGCGCGGCGCTTCGGCAGGCGGTGATCGACGGGAAATTCGTTCCGGTGCTCTGCGGAAGCGCGCTGCGAAACAAGGGCGTGCAGCCGCTTCTCGACGCGATCGTGGACTACCTCCCATCGCCCCTGGACGTCCCGCCTGTGGCGGGACGCAATCCGCAGACGGGCGAAGTGGAAGCGCGGCGCGCCCTCCCCGAGGAGCCGCTCGCCGCGCTCGCGTTCAAGATCGTCGCCGATCCGTTCGTGGGGAAGCTAACCTACGTGCGCGTGTACTCCGGGGTCCTGAAGGCCGGCTCCTACGTCTACAACGCGACGAAGGATCGTCGGGAGCGCATTGGGCGGCTCCTGCGGATGCACGCGAACCGTCGGGAAGACATCGACCAGATCGAGGCGGGCGATATTGCCGCGGTGGTCGGTCTACGCGATACGTCCACGGGCGATACATTGTGCGATCCCAACAAACCGCTCATCCTCGAGACAATTCGCTTCCCGGAGCCCGTGATATCCGTCGCCATCGAGCCACGGACCAAGGCGGACCAGGATCGCATGGCGAACGCGCTGGCGCGGCTCAGCGAGGAGGACCCCACCTTCCGGGTTCGGACTGACCAGGAGTCCGGCCAGACCCTCATCGCCGGCATGGGCGAGCTGCACCTGGAGGTCATCGTCGACCGCATGCTCCGCGAATTCAAAGTGAACGCGCGCGTTGGGCGCCCGCAGGTTGCCTATCGCGAGACGATCACGCAGCACGCGAAGGAAGAGGGCCGGTACGTTCGCCAGAGCGGTGGGCGCGGCCAGTACGGACACGTCTGGCTCGAGGTGGACCCGCTCGAGCCGGGGTCGGGGATTGAGTTCGTCGACAAGATCGTGGGAGGCGTGATTCCACGAGAATACATTCCGGCCGTCGAGGCGGGCGTCCGCGAAGCTGCCGAGGGTGGTGTCGTGGCCGGGTATCCTCTTGTGGACCTGCGTGTTTCCCTGGTGGATGGCTCCTACCACGAAGTCGACTCGTCCGAAATGGCCTTCAAAATCGCCGGCTCCATCGGGCTCAAGCGCGCCGTAGAGCGAGCGAAGCCGCAGATCCTGGAGCCGATCATGCAGGTCGAGGTCGTGACACCGGACGCGTTTCTCGGCGACATCGTTGGAGACCTGAACGCGCGGCGCGGGCGCATTGACGGCATTGAGCCGCGTGGGGGCGGGCAGGTCATTCGCGCGAAGGTGCCCCTGGCCGAGATGTTCGGCTATGCAACCGACCTGCGCTCCATGAGCCAAGGGCGAGCGACGTATTCGATGGAGTTCGCCCGCTACGAACCCGTATCGCAGGATGTCGCGCGCACGGTGCTCGCGCGCGCGCGCTCGTAAGAGCAAGGGGACTCGATCGGGGCAGCCGCCCGGCAGTGGCGCCGGTCCGCCGGATTGTGCTACACTGCCGAGCGGCTTTGCGACGAACGAGCGCGTGGCTGACTCGCAGTCCGCGCTTCCACCGTACCGCACCCGCGGTTCCTTTTTCACGTTTTGGCTTGCCAGCGTCCCAGACCGGTACTTCGGCCCTGTCGGGATTGTGTCCGGCGGGTCCGGTGGTCAACAGGCGCATATGATCAAGAGCGAATAACTCCGCCGGGGAGGAGCGTGCTGTCATGGCGAAGAAGAAGTTTGAGCGGACGAAGCCGCACATCAACGTAGGGACGATTGGGCACGTGGACCATGGGAAGACGACGCTGACGGCGGCGATCACGAAGACGCTGGCGCTGAGGGGTGAAGCGGAGTTTCGGAGC
>DASRDP010000124.1 GCA_035652535.1 Chloroflexota bacterium | reverse complement strand
GATGAGGAACGGCACGCCGGAAGCGAGCGAGGCGGCCGCTGCCAGCGCCACAGCCCCCAGCTCCGGCCCGGCGATGCGATCGGTGCCTGGCGGTAGGCGCTGCGCGATCATGTCGCCGACCGGGCGAAGAAGGTCAGGCTGCGTCTCGAACCGGTACTTATCGAAGTAATATTTGCTTCGTCGACCTGAGGCCAGAAGGAAATCACCCTTCAGGTATGCCGCGGCGACGAGCTGACGCGCCAATTCCTCTCGATCGATCGCGTGCACGAGGACCTCCGCAATGCTGTCTCTCAAGATCCCGCTGCGTACAGAGGGTACGAGATGGCTTTGGTATACTCGGCCCACATGGTTAGGCGCGAGGGAGCCTTCCGTGCCCATCTACGAATACCGCTGCCGCGGCTGCGGTCGCCGCGTCCAGCTTTTCTTCCGCTCGTTCTCCTCGGTCTCAACGGCAACCTGCCCCCACTGCCACTCTACGCAGCTCGATAGACTCCCGTCTCGTATCTCGCGCGTTCGGTCGGAGTCGTCCTACGAGGACTTCCTCTCCGATCCTTCGAATCTGGAAAATGTTGACTACGAGGATCCGCGGGCCGTCGCGACGTGGGCGAGGCGGATGGGAGAAGCGGCGGGCGTGGATATGGGTGATGACTACGAGGAGATGCTGGACCAGATGGAGCGCGGGGAAGACCCCGGCGACCTCGGGTTCGACGAGGGAAGCGCGGACGCCATGTCTGACTTCGACGACGACCTCTGAGCGCCGTTGAAGGGCGCAGCCACTCCGTGCGCCCTACGCGTCGGCCAAACCCTGGAGCTGCTTGCTGCGCGTGGGATGGCGAAGCTTGCGCAGCGCCTTCGCCTCGATCTGCCGAATCCGCTCCCGCGTGACTCCCAGCTCGGCCCCAATCTCGTCGAGCGT
This sequence comes from Chloroflexota bacterium, assembly GCA_035652535.1. Taxonomy (NCBI): domain Bacteria; kingdom Bacillati; phylum Chloroflexota; species Chloroflexota bacterium. Next base: position 132,257 of record DASRDP010000124.1, on the reverse strand, counting down.
GTGCTGGCGTCCCGTGCCGAGGCCGTACCGGAGATCGAGGACCCTGCGCTCGCGCGGGGTCAGGGAATCTAGCACGTCCGCGACCTGCTCTCGCAAGAAGGCGCGGGCCCCGGCCTCCTCCAGCCCTTGCGCGTTGCGATCTTCGACGAAATCGCCCAGCAGCGTGTCCTGGTCGTCGCCGACCGGCGTTTCCAGGGAGATGGGCTGCGGGAGCATATTCAGGATCTCGCGCACACGGTCGGCGGGCAGCTCCGCCGCCTCGCCGATCTCCTCGTAGGTGGGCTCTCTGCCGAGCTGTTGCTGGAGCTGCGCGAGAGTGCGCGTCAGCCGATTGATCGTCTCGACCATGTGGACCGGAATTCGGATGGTGCGGGCATGGTCCGAGATCGCGCGCGTCACCGCCTGACGGATCCACCAAGTGGCGTAGGTGCTGAACTTGAACCCGCGCCGGTAGTCGAACTTCTCCACGGCCCGGAGAAGCCCGATATTGCCCTCCTGGATGAGATCCGCGAGCGGTAAGCCCCGGTTCATGTATCGCCGGGCCACGCTCACGACGAGGCGCAAGTTCGCCTCCACCAACGCGCGGCGTGCCGCCGCTCCGGCCAGCACCTCGCGATTGAGCCTCGACCATTCCTCGGCTTGAATCGCTTCATGCTGGGAGAGATATGCACGCGCGGCGTTGCCCGCCTCGATGGCGCGCGCCAGCTCGACCTCCTGCGCACCGTTCAGGAGGGCAACCCGACCGATTTCCTGGAGGTACAGCGGTACCGCTTCGCCGACCTGCTCGGTCGCCTCGTCGCGAGGCTCGTCAGCTATCGCAAGCGCTTCCTGGATGTCGGTCATCCTCTCCGGCGCCACCCCGGCGACCCCTCGAGTGTCCGGCGAGCAGGTGGCCCCTACGGAACGCTCGCCCTGCTGTCAGTGTACCGTAACAATCCGCGGCGACCAGCGCAGGCCTGCAACGCGTCTATAACAGTTCTTAACCAGGAAGCGGCCAGTCGATCCGGTCATCGCACCGAGCGATCACCAGACCGGAGGCGGGCTTGGGGTAGAAGTAGGTTGACTTCTCGGGCATCCGGTCCTCGGCGTCCGCGACAGCCATGACCTGTTCGACCGGCGTGGCCCGTACCAGGAACGCCAGCGCCGCCCCATCGGGGGCGCCGACGCGCTCGACGTCCGAGACCTCCCGCGAATAGGTGAGCAGCCCTCCAGCGAAGAGGGCCGCGCTCCCCATCGGGAACAGTTGATCGATGGCGAGCGCGTGGAGCGCTGCGAGATCAAGCTTGCGCCAGGCGGACGAATGCCCCCCCGCGACGTCGGCTGGCACCTCGGGCTGCCCCTTTAAGACCGCGATGGCGCTGACCCCGAGTGGCGGCGAGTAGACGCCAAAGGCGGGCCGCCCGGGCACGCGTTCAAGCTCCGCGAGGATCCCCTTTGGCCCGCCACCGGCGTCAACGACGTCGAACCGTCGCCCCAGATGGTCCAGCAGCCTCTCCCGGCTCACGCTCTGAATCGCCGCGGCGGATAGCAGCCGGTGCGTTCCAAACACGATGAGCCCTGGATCGGACGCCTCCACAAAGTAGGTGAGCGCGAAGCTCCACCCCGCCGAGTCCGATTCAGCGGGCGCGACAGCGGCTGCCTGATCGCGGAAGTGAAGCGCCGTTTCATACCGGTGGTGTCCGTCGGCGATGTAGACAGGCCCGCGCGTTAGGGCGTCGTGGATGCTCCGAAGGAGGTTCGGCTCGCGGACGGACCAGAGACGATGGCTCACGCCATCGTCGTCCACGGCTTGCACGGTCGGCGCGATTCCGTCCAGCGCCTGCCAGAGGCGGTCGGTCGCTCCATCCCGATCCCGGTAGAGACACCAGATCGGACTGAAGTTGGCCCGCGAGGCGCGGAGGAGCGCCAGCCGGTCGGCCTTTGGGCCCGCGTGCGTGTGCTCGTGCGGGCGGACTTCTCCCTTCTCCCACGGAGAGAGCCGAAGCGCCCCCAGGAACCCGCGCCGCACCGAAGTGGCTCCGTTGTGCGAAAAGCTGTGGGAATAGGCATACAGGGCCGGGCCGGCTTCGGGAACCAGGACCTCGTCGGCGAGCCAGCGCTCGAACCGCTCGGCCGCTCTCGCATAGCGGTCCGCCGTCTCGCCCTGGGGCGGCCCAGCGTCCTCCGACGGACCCTCCAACCGCACCATGTTGTACGGGCTTCGTTCCAGCAGGGCGGCCTGCTCGCTCGGCGAGATGATGTCGTAGGGAGGGCAGATCAAGGCTGAGAGGTCGGTCCCGAACCGGACGGCGTTGTAGCGTATGCCGCGAAATGGGCGCACGTCAGCCATGCAGCGAACCGTCCATACCCAGACAGTGTATACGGAGATGAGATCCGGAATCTGGGAGACCGCCCCGCCATCGGCGGCTATAATGTCGTCCGACGACCCACCGGAGAAGTTGATGCTTCGGCCGCATTGGGCGCTGTTCCTGGCCGTGGCGACCGTCATGTTGGCAGGATGCGTCACAGAGGAGCCACCCAGCGCCGCGACCGCGATTCCCAGCCTCCCGACGATCCCCCGACCCGCCCTCACCACCCCGAGCGCTGCACCCTCCCTCTCGCCGTCCCCGTCCGCCCTCCCGACAACCGAGACGTACACGGTGCGCGCCGGGGACACGCTGACCTCGATCGCCGCTCGCATTTACGGCGACGCATCCCAGTGGCGAGAAATCTATGAGGCCAACCGCGACCGGCTCTCGGGACCAGAAAGCCTGTCAACCGGAATGACCCTCAGGATCCCCGCCCTCCAACCGACGCCGCGGAGCACTGCGCAGCGGTGATCGGACGGCTCGGCTCCATGGCGCCCAGGCTCCTCGTCGCCCTTGCACTCATCGCGTGCGCCGCGGCGGAATCCGGGTGTGGCGCGCGCGCACGCGCCCAGAGCAGCCCGCAAATCATCCAGCCCACGCCCGATCGGACCATGGACGCCGTTGTCCGCGGCGTTGTGACCATTATCGTGCCCACGTCCTCCCCGCCCGCCCACGCGACGCCACCATCGATGGGAGTGAACCAGGTGCAGCTTGCCGTGCGCAGCACAGAAACCCCGGCCATGATCATTGCATCACCGGTCCACCTTCCCCCGGCGGCCCCTGCCGCGTCGAATACGGAAACCGCCGCCCCCACAAATACGGCCACGAACACCGTGGTGGCCACCGCGACGGCGAAAGAGACCAGCGCCGGGCTCAGCGTGACAAAAGCGGCGCCTCTTCAGGAGACGAAACCGACGCCGACGATCCTTGCGGTTCCAACGCCCGACGACCGGGCAGTGCCGCTCACCGCAGTCACAGGTGGATCACAGATTGCCACCACGCGGACGCCAAGTCGGTAGTTGGACAGGGCGCCGGCTTGCCGAGCCCGGACTCACACGGCTGGTCGCGGCTCAGAGGGGCGCGAGTCCCGATGGAGCCAGGGTCGGACGCTACCGCGTCAGGTCAGACATCGGTGCGAATGCGGCGTCGAGCAGCGTCACCGCCTCGTCGACACCGGCGGCTCGCCTCCAGCGAGCCGCCTCCCAAGGATGCATCGGAAGCCACGAGCGGATGCTCGTCAGCACTTGTTCCCACTCCGGTCCGACCACGATGATGGGCTTTTGCGCAAACTGCGGAATCTGGCCCAGGTTCCAGACGAGCGCCAACTCGAGCAAGGTGCCGATGCCCCCACGCAGAACGACGAAACCATCGCCGAAGGTTACCAGCCGTTCGAGTCGCGCAAAGAGTGTTTCGGCCACGATGTCCTGATCCAGCCAGACATTCGGAACAGCCGGGCGGTACGTGGCAATGCTCACGCCGATGGTCTGCCCGCCCGCCTCCTTGGCGCCCCACGCTGCGGCCTCCATGGTCCCCTCGTGGCCGCCGTTACAGACCGTCCAGCCTCGTTGCGCGAGAAGGGCGCCGAGTCGTTTTGCGGCCTCGTATTCCACGTCACCGCGCTGGGCTCGAGAGCTTCCAAAGATGGTGATCACGCGCCCAGCGACGCCGCGCTGCGAATCCATGGCTAACCTCAGGCCGTGGTATGCTATCGGGAATTGTTCCCGAGATCTCCTCGGTGTGAGTGAGTCAGGACACGGAGAGAGGGACCGAATGGTCGACATCGTTGCGCATCGCAATCTCGAGTCGGCGATCAGGCGCGTCCTCTTCGTCGAGCCCCAGAGCGGTTACTCCACCGGCTTCAACGATACCGTCCGCGTCGAGACCCTCGGTCCTGAATACCTCGCCGCCTCCGTGGCGGACGTCGTCGAGTGCGAGCTGGCCGATCTCCGAACGCCGGACGTCGACCTCACCGACCGCGTGCAACGCTTTCAGCCAGACCTTATCGCACTGAAGTGCGGCTACACCACCGACGTTCCGGTCGTGGCAGACCTTGCTCGACAGATTCGGGCCATGGACGCCACCCTTCCCATCATCGTCGGCGGCCACCACATCTCGCTTTCGCCAGAAGACCTCTACATCCCGGAAATCGACGCGATCGTGTACGGAGAAGCCGACGAGGTCTTTCCGGTCTTGATTCGCGAGCTCGGCGGAGAGCGGCGGCTCGACCGGATCCCCTACCTCCACTATCGTGACGAGGCCGGGGAATTCCGAAAAACAGTGCCCGAGATGCAGATAAGCAACCTCGTCCTGCACAACGATGCCTCAATGAACAACAGGCCGCTCGTGGCCCGTGAGCTGTGCGATCCCTATCGCGACCACTACTATTTTCTCTACTACCCGCGGCCCTACTCCATCGAGACCGCGCGCGGCTGCCGATATCGATGCTCCTTTTGCTCGGTCTGGCAGTTCCACCACGGTACCTATAAGGTAGAAGGTTGGGAGCGGACATTTCAGGAGATCGCCCGGATTCCCAACGGCTCGTACGTGAACATCGTCGACGATCTCGCCATCCAGGTGATGCCTCACGAGGATTATCGATCCTCGGACGCTTGGCATCTCGCAAACGCCCTCATCGAAAGTGGGAATCGACGACGGTTCTGGATGCAATGTCGAGCCGACAACATCGTGCGGAACAAGGAGCTGTACACGCGTTGGGCCGAGGCCGGGCTGGATATGATCCTCGTCGGCCTTGAGTCGGACGACCCGGCCGAGCTGAAGCGGGTGAACAAGGGCTCTCGCGTCAACGTGAACGAAGAGGCCATCACGTTCCTGCACAGCATCGGCGTCAAGCTCTGGGGCGCTCAGATCATATTCGCGGATTGGCTGCACGAAAAGTTTGATCACCTCACCGAATACAACAAGCGGCTCGGAATTGAGTGCCCGCAATTCACGATCCACACGCCGCTCCCAGGAACGGTGGACTGGCAAAAATACAAGGACCAGCTCATCACGCAGGACCGGCGCTACTTTGACTTCCTCCACCCAGTCCTCCCAACTGCGTTACCCATTCATCAGTTCATCGAGCGCTACGTGCAGCTCTACAAGGACTGCCACATGAGCCTCAGTGAGCTGACTCGAATGGTGCGCGAAGGTCTGGTCCCCCGCGCGGGAGTGACGTCGTTCATGCGGAAGTTCAAGCACCTTCTGGACCCGAAGACATACCAAAGCGCCATAGACCTCCACGAGCGCGTCGCGCAGGCGACCCCGTAAGCGACGCTGCGAGTCCCGCTCGCGCCAAGGTTCCCCGCGGATCCCGAAGGCGCCCGGAAGTCCGTGCGTGCGCGAATTGGCATGTTACGAATCGTGCGACGCGGGCGCTATTGCTCGGTTTCTGTTTTTGCGCCAGTCGGTTGTAGCCGCGCCGGATGTTTGATACCCTGTTGCAACATTCGATGAGGTTCAACGGGAGGCGGTGGCGCGCCGCATGTCAGCGATCACCCAGGAGAAGTTCATCACGCTCGGGCACCCGAGCTACGTCTGGCGACGCGGACAGGACAGGCGCCTCGATCTCATCCGAAAGTACGTTCCGCTGGAAAACCAACGCATCCTGGACGTTGGCTGCGGGATCGGGACGTACGTCCATCGATTTCGCGACTTTTCCGACGAGGTGTACGGCGTCGACATCGACGAGGAGAAAGTTCGGCAGGCGTCCGCGCGCTTGCCGAACATCTACCATGCCGCCGCGGAGCAGCTCCCCTTCGACGACGAGACCTTCGACGTGATCCTGCTGCACGAGGTCATCGAGCACGTGGCCAGCGACGCTGCGACGATTCGCGAGGCGGTTCGGTGCCTTCGGCCGGGCGGCGACCTGATTATCTTCGCCCCGAACCGGATGTATCCGTTCGAAACGCACGGCTTCTATCTCGGGAAACGCTTCATTTTTCGTCTCTGTCCGTTCGTGAACTACACGCCGGATGCCGTGCGAAACATCTTCTGCCACCATGTCCGCATCTACACGCGACGCGGAATCAAGCGGCTCTTCAGGGGACTGAACGTCGACTTTACCGTCTGCTCCCACATCTATCCGGGGTTCGATAACATAACGGAGCGACACCGTATACTCGGGCGTTGGCTGCAGGGGCTTGCCGACGTGGCAGAGCACACCGCGCTCCGAGCATTTGGGATCTCACATTTTGTCGTCGCTCGAAAGCGAATATCGGAGCACGCCCACGCTGGCTAGGCCATTCGTGGCGCAGGCTCACTGAAAGGCTTTGCTGGCCGACGTGCGTTGAGGCACGGGGAGAGTTAACCCATGCGATTAGACATCGGCCATCGAACAGACATCGGCCGCCGGCGAGACCACAACGAAGATTTCCTCGGTGTCTACCAGCCGGACATCGATGTTGAGACGGCCCATCGGGGATTGCTCTTCGTCGTCGCGGACGGAATGGGCGGGTATGCCGCCGGCGAGGTCGCGAGCCGTACCGCCGTGGAAGCGGTCAAACAAGCCTACTACGGCGACCTGTTCTCGGACCTCGAGGATGCGCTCACCCGGGCGCTGACCACCGCGAACGACATGGTCGTCCAGGAAGCGAACCGCGATGCGGAGCGCGCCGGCATGGGGACCACGATCGCGGTCGCGGTTCTTCGAGGAAACGAGTTGGTCGCCGCAAACGTCGGCGACAGCCGCGTGTACGTGATCCGAAAGAGCGAGATCCAGCAGCTCACGCACGACCACTCCTGGGTGGCGGAACTCCTTGCCGTGGGGAAGATTACCCCAGAAGAAGCGATGCGCCATCCAATGCGCAACGTCGTTACGCGGTCCCTCGGTGGTCGACCCCAGGTGGACGTCGAGGTCTATCCTCGATTCCGGGTCGAGCCCGGCGACGCGATTCTCGTCTGCTCGGACGGACTTTGGGGCATGGTGCCGGGGGAGAAGATCCTTCAGATTATTGACTCGCTCTCGGCGCAGGCGGCAGCCGATGCGCTCATCGCCGCGGCGAATGAAGCTGGCGGCGTTGACAACATCTCGGCTATTGTGTGCCGCGTGCTGGGCGATCCGACGGATAGCGACACCGACCGGACCGAAATGATCGACCCGCTCGAAATTCAGGACACTCAGCCCATTTCGCGCCCGTGATGTGCCGGAGTCCTCACGCATCCGCGCGACCGGCGAAGCCCAGCCCATGACATGCCAAGGAGGCCGTGAATGATCTGCCCGTTTTGTGGGACCGAGAGCGCAGCCGATGCCGCAACGTGTGCCAACTGCGGGCAGCCGCTCCTGGAAGTACAACTGACGTGGCAGACGGAGGGCGCGCCGCCGCAAACGATCCCCCTTCGGCGGACAATGACCATCGGCCGCGTGCCTGGCAATGACATCGTCATTAGCGACACGGCACTCTCGCGCCAGCACGCCCGGATTCAGGTGACCGCTGACGGCATCGCCGTCGTCGATCTCGGCAGCTTGAACGGGACCTTCGTCAACGGCGAGCGGATCTATGAAGAGCAGCAACTGCGGGAGGGAGACGAGATCCGCGTCGGCAGAACCGTGATGAGCGTCAGCCAGCAGCAGATCTCTGTCCCGATGGGCGAGGTTGGCGCAGAGGCCACGGTCGCCCTGGAAGGATTCCCGAGCGCCGCGGGCGGCCCCGAGGCAGAGGGCGGCGCAACCGTGCTGGTCGAGCCCGAGCCGGCGCCCACCGTATGGGTCGGCGAAGAGGAGGCCCGTGGGCCGGTCGCCCAGGAACCGTGGGCACCCGAAGAAGAACAAGCGCAGCTTGAGCCGGAGGAGGCGGCTTCGTCCGACGCGACCATGATCGGACAGGCCCAGGTGCCTCCCGAGCCGGTCGCCGAACCGGAATGGGTGGAGCCGGAAGTCGCCGGTTACCTCGTCTCAGCCGACGGGCGAACTCCCATCGCGCCATCCGTGACCATCGGCCGCGCGGAGGGCAACGACATCCGACTCGAGGGCGACCGCCTCGTCAGTCGCACCCACGCTCGCATTGAGGGCCGCGACGGCGGGGTGTGGCTGGAGGATCTCCAGAGCGCAAACGGGACGTTCTTGAACGGCGAGCAGGTGAAGCAGCCCGTGCTCCTCGCCGACGGTGACGAAATTCGCATCGGGAGCAGCGTCTTCCGGTTCGAGACTCCTATTCCCGCGGCCATGCCCGAAGAAATTGGCGAGGCCTCGGCGACTCAACTTATCCCGGAAGAGATCGAGCCCGCCGGGGTCCGCGGCGGCACCGACGCCCTGCGCGCCGTAGAGCCCGGACAGGCGCTGCCGGGACAAGCAGCGGAGGAACTCGTGCGCGCGCACCCGGAGGTTGCCGCCGGAGCGCCTACCCGAACGGGCCCCGCGGTCACAGACCCTTCCGATCAATTCCATCTGGTCGTCAACTTCGGGCCAGAGACGGGCAGCATCTTCCCTCTGGTGAAGGACGTGACTGTCATCGGTCGAGCCGCAGACGATGCGGACTACGACATTCAGCTCAACGACCGCGCGGTGTCGCGGCCGCATGCGAAGGTCGTGAAGGAGCTGGACGGCTTTTCGATTCACGATCTCGACAGCGCCAACGGCACGTGGGTCAATTACACCGAGGAGATCTCGGCGCCCCGCATGCTGGCTGACGGTGATGTGATCAAGGTGGGAAAGACGACGCTGGTCTACCGAGTCCCCGCGTCGTCACGGCCTGCCCAAGGCGAAATCGTACTCGACCCCACGGCGGGACAAATCGTGACCGTCTTTTCGCTGAAGGGCGGCGTGGGCACCACCACCATCGCCGTGAACCTCGCCGTCGCGTTCCGCCAGGTTGCTCAGCAGAGCGTGTTGATCATCGACCTCAGCACGGAGCGCGGGGCCGTAGGCGTCCACATGAACCTCAGTCCAAAGCTCACGCTCGCCGACCTGCCGGCCGACCCGTCGACGATCGATTGGGACGTCATCCAGAGCGTCATCATCCATCACGACAGCGGAATCGACGTCCTTCCTGCCCCACCATCGCCACAGACGGCGGAGCTGGTGAGCGCTGCGGCCGTAAGCGCGATCCTGCCGCAAGTTCGGGCGCGCTACAAGTGGGTCATTGTCGACACAAACCCGACGTTCTCGGAGTTGAATCTCGGCGTATTCGACCAAAGCGACCTGATCCTGCTCCCCCTGGCGCCCGACATGACGACCGTCAAGGTGATGCAGTCGACCCTCGACGTCTTCGCAGCGCTGCAAACCCCGGCCGAGCGGCGGGTGCTGGTGCTCAATCAGATCCACCCACGTGCCCGCATCGGTCAGACCGAGCTCGAACAGCACCTCGGCGAGCGCATAGGCCTCACGCTTCCATACGCCGAGGACGCGGTCCTCGATTCCATCGATCGCGGAGTGCCCCTCGCCTTGACGCATCCCGACCATCCCACCATTCAGGCGATCCAGGCCTTCGCCGCCAAACTTGCGCAGGTCAAGGTGGAAGCAGCCGCCAAACCCAAGCGCGGCGGTTTTGGGCAATGGGTCCAAGGACTCATCGGCCCCCGACACCATTGATTCAAAACAACGGGAACGGAACACATAGCCGGCAGCCAATGATTGCTCTCAGCCGACATCACAAAACCATTACAGTTCCTGCTATGCTCGGGTTTTGCACTATCGTGCGCACGACTCGCGGCCTAACATCCTGAGTCCCGATGCGCATGGACCTGCGGATGACAACGGTTATTGCCATTGCGAACCAAAAAGGCGGTGTGGGGAAAACCACCACAACGGCCAATCTGGGCGCATCTCTCGCCCAGCTCGGGCAGCGCGTGCTCCTGGTGGACCTCGACCCCCAGGGCAATCTGACGGCTGCCTTCGGTTTGAATCGGCAAGTCGAGGAAACCGTCGCCCAGGCCCTACTGGATCGGGCGTGCCGGATGCCCATCCTCGAGGCCATCAACCATGCGCCCGGGTCCATCTCCGTCGTCCCGGCCTCGATCCCCCTCGCGGCGGCGGAGGCGGCCCTGATGACCAAGCTGGGTCGCGAGCTGCGACTTCGCGATCAAATCCTCACCGTTTCCGACCGCTACGACTTCGTACTCATCGATACGCCGCCATCGCTGGGATTGCTGACAATCAACGCGCTCGTCGCGGCCACGCGCGTTATCATCCCGACCGAGGCGCGCTACTTCTCCCTTCAAGGTCTGCAGATGCTCGAGGAGAGCATCCAGGAGATCCTGTATTTGAACGCTTCGCTCAAAGTCCTCGGGATTCTGTTGAGTAAGCTCGATCGGCGGCTTCGAGAGGAACGTGCCGTCTCGAACTACCTGCGGGAGCGCTGGGGCGACCTCGTATTCGCCACCGAGATCGGGACCAACAGCAAGATCCTAGAAGCGGGATCGGCGGGAACTTCCGTCTTCTGCTACGGAGGCGCCGAACGGGCCGCCGAATCATACGTGCAACTTGCTCAAGAGGTGATGAATCGTGTCTAAGATTTCCTCGGGGTTCGATCCGGAGCGGCTGTTTCAGACAGCTCGCGGTGAACCCGTTGTCGAGCGAATTCTCGACGATCAGGCTGGGGGCGGAGCCAAAGGCTTCACCGAAGTGAAAATCATCGGGGTTGGCGGCGGCGGCAACAACGCGGTCAACCGGATGATCGACGCGTCGGTGCAGGGCGTCGACTTCGTTGCACTGAACACCGACGCGCAAGCGCTGGGGATCTCGAGCGCACGCTGCAAGATGGTCATGGGCCAAAAGCTCACCAAGGGGCTCGGGGCCGGTGGCGACCCGGGAGTCGGTGAAAAGGCGGCCCAGGCAAGTGAAGACGAAATCCGCGACGTGATCAAAGGCGCGGACATGGTGTTCATCACGGCCGGCATGGGCGGAGGAACCGGGACCGGCGCCGCCCCGGTCGTCGCGGAGATCGCGCGGGACGAGCGCGCCCTCACCGTCGGCATCGTGACCATCCCCTTCACCTTCGAGGGGTCCCGCAGAGCGCGCGTGGCCGACAAGGGCGTGGAGCTGCTGCGCGATCGCGTCGATGCCCTCATCGTGATCCCCAACGATCGCCTTCTCGCGCTGGGCGACCGAAATCTTCCGGTCGTTGAAGCGTTCCGACTCGCCGACGACGTGCTGCGCCAGGGCGTGCAGGGGATCTCAGACCTCGTCACGCAGACCGGTCTGATCAATCTCGACTTCGCCGACGTGAAATCGGTCATGTCTGGCGCGGGAACCGCGATGATGGCAATCGGCGAGGGGACCGGCGACAATCGCGCGCTTCAGGCCGCGCAGGCGGCCATCAGCAGCCCCCTGCTCGATGCATCGATCGAAGGCGCGCACGGGATCCTCATGAACATCACTGGTGGCTCCGACCTCACCCTGATGGAGGTCAACGAGGCCGCGCAGGCAGTTCAGGATCTGGTCGACAAGGACGCCAACATCATCTTTGGCACGGTGATCGTGCCCAATGCGAAGTCGGAAGTGAAAATCACCTTGATCGCGACCGGCCTGCAGCCCGGGTCCCGCACGGTTCGACCGCGCAGCACGTTCGGGGCGCCCACCATCCCCCCGCCTCCGGTCCACCCCGCGTCCAGCCCGCGATTTGATCGCCCGGACGATATCGACCTTCCGTCGTTCATGCGCCGGCGCCGGTAGATCCCGCTCGATTCGGTCAGTCGCAGAACCAGATGCCGAGAGCCCGGGCCGTTCGGATGTGCTCGCCGTCCGGTGGCACGGTTTTCAGCATGCCGAGCGCATCCGCGAGTGGAACGCTGTCGACGGTCGACCCGTGGTACGCCACCATTCGCCCGATCGCGCCATCGCCGAGCAGGCGAACCGCGGCGACGCCAAAGCGGGTCGCCAGAACGCGGTCGAATGGACTCGGGCTTCCGCCGCGCTGCAGGTGCCCCAACACCGTGACGCGAACCTCTTGCTCGAGCCGCTTCCCGAGCTGCTCTCCAAGCCAGTTCCCCATGCCGGCAAACCGCGCCCCGGCTCCGGTGGTCTCGCCCACGCGCATTTGACCGCCGTCTGCGCTGGCTGCGCCCTCGGCCACGACGATAATGCTGAACTTGCTCCCGCTGTGCTGACGAGCCACGATGGCGTCGACGATCCGATCCACACGGAAAGGAATCTCCGGGATCAGGATCACATCTGCGCCGCCGGCGATGCCGGATTCAATGGCGATCCAGCCTGCGTTGCGCCCCATGACCTCGAGGATCATCGTCCGATGGTGGCTCTCCGCGGTCGTATGCAGCCGATCGATCGCATCGGTCGCCGTCGCCACCGCGGTATCAAACCCGAAGGTCACGTCCGTCCCCGATAGGTCGTTGTCGATCGTCTTCGGAATGCCCACCACGCGAACGCCAAGCTTCATCAGGTCCTGCGCGATGGCGAGCGTTCCATCACCCCCGATGACCACCAGCGCGTCGATGCCCAGCTCGCGCAGATTCGTGAGGACCCGATCGGAGACGTCGACGGGGTCGGAGCCCGGGCGCATGACGTATGAGAACGGGTTCCCACGGTTCGTCGTCCCGAGGATGGTCCCGCCCCTGGGCAGGATTCCCCGAACCTCGGCGGGTGTCAGCAGATGGGAGCGCTCGGGGAAGATGAGCCCGTCGAACCCATCCTCTATTCCGACAACTTCCCAGCCATACAGGTTGTTCGCGCTCTTGACGACAGCGCGCACGACGGCGTTCAACCCTGGGCAGTCGCCGCCGCCTGTCAGCACACCGATTCGACGGATCTTGCCCGGAAATCGGTCCGTGTCAATCGAGCTCATGGTCACGGCCCCAACTTTGCGTCTAACTCGTCTTCACCGTCACCTTCCACGGCCGAGGACGGCCACGACGGCAAGCACGACATCTGCCTGGGTCGACCACGACTCAGCGTACCAAAATTCATCGCGCAGCGAAGGCCCGTGCGCGGTCCCGAAGATGCGCATCCACCGCGCACCCGGTGCCGTCGGCCCAGCCTTTCGCGCTATCATCCCTTGGGCACACCCAACATGGGACACGGAGGAGATCGCTGTGCAAACTCAGCAGCGAACGCGCACAGAGCGCGACTCGATGGGCGAGATGCAGGTACCCGCCGATGCGCTCTGGGGCGCATCCACACAGCGCGCGGTCCTCAACTTCCCGATCAGCAAGCTCCGCTTCAATCGCCGCTTCATCAGGGCGCTCGGGCAGATCAAGCTCGCGGCCGCCGAAGTGAATCGCGACCTTGGGCTGCTGGACGGGCAGCACGCGGACGCCATCATCGCGGCGGCTCGGGAGGTCATCGACGGCAAGTGGGACGACCACTTCGTCATCGACATCTTTCAGACGGGATCCGGCACGTCTACGAACATGAACGCCAATGAGGTGATCGCCAACCTCGCGATCGAGCGGTTGGGCGGGGAGCGCGGAGCGCGCGGCCTGGTGCATCCCAACGACCACGTGAACATCGGTCAATCATCCAACGATGTGATCCCAACCGCCATCCAGCTCGCCGTGCTGACGGGGATTCAGGACGAGCTGATTCCCGCGTGTGAAGAGCTTCGCGACGCGCTCATGGACAAGTCGCGCGAGTTCTGGCCCATCATCAAGACCGGCCGCACCCACCTCCAGGACGCGACCCCGATACGTCTGGGGCAGGAGTTCCTTGGGTTCGCCGGACAGATGGACCACGGCATTCGCCGGCTCCGGTATGCCCAGCAGGAGTTGGGAGATGTACCCCTCGGCGGCACCGCCGTGGGGACCGGCGTGAACTGCCACCCGGAGTTCGCCAAGCGCGTCTGCGACAAGCTCTCGCAGATGAACGGCGTCAAGGTTTGGGAGACCGACAACCATTTTCAGGCCCAGAACACCCTCGACGCGGTGGTGGCGGCGAGTGGGATGATCCGCACCCTGGCCGTCAGCATCTTCAAAATCTGCAACGACATCCGGTGGATGGCTTCGGGACCGCGCGCCGGGATCTTCGAGCTGCTGCTCCCGGAGGTGCAACCCGGCTCGTCGATCATGCCGGGCAAGGTAAACCCGGTCATCCCAGAGTCCCTGGTCCAGGTCGCCGCCCAGGTGCTGGGCAATGACACGACGGTCGTCCTCGGCGGCATCTCCGGAAACTTTGAGCTGAACGTGATGATGCCCGTCACGGCTCACAACGTCACCGAGTCCGTCGAGCTACTGGCTTCTGGTATTCGGAACTTCACGGCGCAGTGCATTCGCGGAATCCAGGCCACGGAGAATGGGCCGGCCATGGTGGAGAAGGGCCTCGCCATCTGCACGGCGCTGGCGCCCGTCATCGGTTACGACGCGGCCGCGAAGATCGCAAAGGAGGCGTTCGCGTCTGGGCGCACGATACGCGAGGTCGCTCGCGAAAAGACCGACCTGTCGGACGCGGACCTCGAGCGGATCCTGAACCCCGAGGACATGACGAAGCCCGGGCTCGAGGGCCCCGGCGGGGGAGGATGACCGACATGTTGCCCGAGCGAGGGGGCGCGTCGACCACACGCGCCAGGCTGCTCACGGAGATCGCGCTGGGAATGTCGGCCGAGCGCGGGGCGACCCGCCCATACCGAGACGTCCAGATCTCTCTCGGCGTCGTCAACGATGGGGCCTTCAATCGGGCGCTGTCCTTCGCGGCGGGACCGCCCGACGTCGCATTCGCGGTGGCGCGGCGCGACCTCGACCTCGCGGCGCTCAATCCCTCCCCGTTTCTCACCATGGCGTATCGGGGAACGGGCCCGTTCCCCCAGCCGCTCCCGCTCCGCGCGCTCGCCATCATGCCCTCCTGGGACCGAATGGCCTTCGCGGTGGCCGAGCGCACGGGCATTACGTCGTTCGACCAGATTCGCGAGCGCAAGCCGCCCCTCCGCATCTCTCTCCGCGAGAATCCGGCGCACGCGACGCGATTCGTGATCGACCAGGTCCTCTCGGCGGCGGGCATCTCCCTTCGCGATATCGAGGCCTGGGGCGGTCGGCTGGAATACACCAACACGCCGAGCGAGGCGTCGCGGATGGATGGCGTTCGCAGCGGCACGCTGGACGCGGTGTTCGACGAGGGCATCAAGGGTTGGGGAAACGTCGCGCTCGAGCACGGGATGCGCTTCCTCGCCCTCGATCCCGCGACGCAGCACCATCTGGAAACGCTCGGCTGGCCCCTCGGCCCGACTCCAAGGGCGATGTTTCCCAGGATTGCGGACGAGCTATTGGCCCCAACGTTCAGCGGGTGGCCGCTGCTCGTGCACGCGGACTTGCCCGATGACGTCGCCTATGCCATGTGTCGCGCGCTCGACGCGGCTCGTGGCAGCATCCAGTGGGACATCGACGGGCCCGTCGAGATGCGCGATCTGGCCGGCGGCACCGACGCGGCGCCGCGCGACGTCCCGCTCCATCCGGGCGCGGAGCGCTACTACCGGGAGATCGGCGCGCTCTCATAGCAGAGGCGCCCCCCGGGGGCGCCTCGCGATGCTCTCCCATGCGATTGTCCAGCGGTCAGGATCCTATGCCGGGATCGCGCTCTCGTCCTCCGCTGTGCAGAAGGGCGAAAGGTGCCGCATGCGGCACGTCGCTCCATGCTGGTGCAGCGCCTCCTCGAAGATCCGATGAATCTCGGGGTTCTCATCGGGATATTCGATCTGGCCGCCTCCCTCGCGCTCGCTCACGTCGGCGAAGGTGTTCTGGCGATTGTTCGTCCCGCCGCGGCCGCCGCCCGTCATGGCGAGGTACCTGGCTGGGGTCGGGCCGACGTTGAAGTGCTGATGGTACCAGCCGCTGGGGGAGATCAGCAGGCTATTCCGCTTCCAATCCAGGCGCTTGAACTCGTTGTCTCCCGGGCCCCAGACGAGGGTGAAGCCGACGCCCTCGAGGATCATCAAGAACGATCCGCCACCGGGGTCGCTCCCCCGGACCGTCGGGTCGACGTGTCCTTTCTTGTAGGTGCCGACAGGAAATTGCGAGATGTGCGTGTGGATGCGGGACTCGGCCATCTCCAGCATGATGTTCAGCCCGCCTGCGCCGCGCTCCTTCCACTCGTATAGCTTGATTCCTCGCGCATCCGGCACGAAATTGGTCTTCCACACCCGAAATGACTTGCCGGGCACGCTCTCCAGCGTTCCCTCCCCACTGAAATAGCCGGCCTCGCCCGAAAAGCGATCGTCGAACACGAAGGGGTTGTCGAAGACGAACCGCTCATTTCGGAACCGGTTCATCACCGTGGGCGCATCATGGTACGCGAGAAAGCGCGCGGGAGCATCGCTCGTGTTGAAGTGCTGGTGCCGAGCGTTCAAGGGGATGGCCAGGAAGCTCCCTTCCTGCCATTCGATGAGCTGCTTTGGTCGATCCTCGACCCAAACCGTCGTCGCACCGCGCCCACTGACCACGTAGACGTACTCGTCGAACAGGTGTGACTGGGGTTTCAGGGATCCCCCCGGCTCGATCTCACATAGGTAGGCGCTGGTCTGCGAGCTTGGCCGCGTGCCGAGATTCAGGAATGCCCCTTTGCCGCCCATACGATCCCACGGCGCCAGCTCGACCTCGTTGAGATCGTCGATGATGAGGCCGGTGATGATGGGAATCTCTTCCCCAAGCTGCCACTCGTAGAAAGGCTCGATCGGTCCGGAAGCCATGTCTCCTCCTAACGCCGCGAGTGCGTCTTGGCTATTCAACGTGACGGGATACTTTCGCGTCCAGCAAACAGCAGCGACTTGATCACCACGGGGACTACGTTGCTCGCCTCCACGACCTCTCCGATGTCCACGAAGTCGAACTCCTTCAAGTCCATTCCGTCAATCGAGATCACGTCGCAGGCGACGTCAAGATCGCGCCGCAGGATCTCCCCCAGGGTCCGACCAACGTCGCGATCGAACAAGAGGACCAGGGGCAATCGCTGTTCGAGGAACGGAGCCATCGCGCCTGCGATTCCCTGCGCCAGAACGCGAAGGCGACGGTACAGCGGGTCACCGGGCCAGCGGAGCCCGAGCGCAACCGCGGCATCGGCGACGTCCATGCGCCGGAGGGCGGCGTCGATGGCGCGAGAGACATGCTCGGGGGTGATCTCTTGGGACAGATCGATTCGCGGATACACGACCGGGAGGTTGCGCAGCGGGAGCACGGACCGGTTGGACACCGAAATCGTGCTCCCGCTGAGCTGCACGGTGAACTGGGACGCTCCAATCACCGTTGCGCGAATTCCCTCGCCCGGATCTGCCAGCCGGTGTGGGATCCGACCGACCCCCAGAGCGGCCGCAAGCTCATGGCCCAGCGCGGCACCCAGGTCCTGGTACGCGGCGCGCTCGCGCCCGTAGACGTACTCTGATACGCCGCCGGAGAACGAGATTGAATCAATGGGCTCCCGAAGGACGATAGGGTCTGTAACGAACAGTCGCGCCGTCTCGTCGGCGATCTCCTCGCCGTTGACGATCCGCACCAGCGCGTCGACCCAGTACCGGACGAGGCGCATCCTGGCGTCAGGCGAGACTGGCTCGCCGAGCGCGATCTGTAGTCCCGCGGCCTCCGCCGCGAATCGCCCTGGCTCTTCGAGCCGCGTCACACGGCCAGCGTCATCGAGCGCGACGAGGCGCCCGCCGATGGCGATAGCCGCCGTGGAGACGATCTCGCCGTCCCTGATCAGCGCGAATTTGGACGTGCCGCCGCCAATGTCAACGTTCAGAACCGTCGAACGGTTGCGCCGCGAGATCGCTACCGCGCCCGACCCATGCGCCGCGAGCGATGCCTCCATGTGGTGCCCGGCGAGCGCACACACGAATTTTCCGGACTCGGCGGCGAACAGGTGAGCGATCGCCTCGGCGTTCTTCCGCTTGAGCGCCTCGCCCGTCAGGATAACGGCGCCGCTGTCGATCGCGTCTCGCCGGATCCCCGCGTCGCGGTATGCGCGCTCGATGAACGCCTCGAGCGCATCCGTGTCGATCGTGTCGTCCGCCCGGTACGGCGTGATCTCGATCGCGGACCGCCAGAGCACCTCGCGGCGCACGACGACGAATCGGCTCGAGAGGGCATCGGAGAGCCGGCGCAGGTGAACCTCGGCAAACATCAGGTGGGACGTCGACGATCCGATGTCGACGCCCACAGTTCGAAGCTCGACGTTTTCGAGTCGCCAAAGCCGCTCGGCAAGCTCCTGCTGCTCTTCCGGCGAGAGGTCTTCGCCGTGGTGGTCGTGGAATTCGTCCTCGTCGTGCCAGTGGTCGTGCGCATGGCCGTGGGCATGGATGTGTGCCGCCGACTCATGCGCGTGGCTGTGGACCGACGGCCCGTGCGTTGCGCGCGGGCTGCCGTCGCCGTCGTCATGCGCGTGGGAGAACGAATCGTGGGGGTGATCGTGGGTGCGGCTCATCTCGGGCTCCCTCGCGGGATACCTATTTGGCGGAAGTTGCCGATCTCGGGGGGCTGGCGTATCTCGCGACCGCCAGCATACCACGCGAGCGGCGATCACGATGAGACGTCTCGGCACCCCATCGATTAGTATCGAGGCAGGAACGGCGGCGCGAGCGTGGTTGCGCCCGCGTACCGCCTGCGAGGTAGTCAAGGATGGACGCAAGCCCGCCCGCGAGCAACAAAAAGAACGGCCCGTCGACCAATGAGCGCTCGAAGCAGCCACGGCCCCCGCGTCCTTTCCTCCCCCTTTGGCTCTGGTGGATCCTCCTCCTCGTCACCTTGCTGTGGAACGGATACGAGTTCTTCGTCCCTAAGTCGGCGCCCCAGGTCGCGCTGACCTATACCGAGTTCATCGGCCAGGTTCGAGCGGGTCAAGTGGCGTCGGTCACTATTTCCGGCCAGAACGTTGATGGCATGTTCAAGCAACCCATCGCGTGGCCGCCCCAGCAGCCCGCTCCGCAGAGCCAGGCGACTGCCCAACCCACGGCAGCTAGCCAGCAGACATACGCGCGATTCACAACGGTGTTGCCACCCATCGAGGACCAGCGTCTGCTTCCGCTCCTCGACCAGCAGGGCGTATCGGTGTCCGCGAAGGACACCAGCGGCGGCTCGTGGTTGCTGGAGCTGGCGGTGAACTTCCTGCCCATGCTCCTCTTTGTCGGGCTGCTGTTCATGATGGGGCGGCAGGCCCAACGTGGTCAGCAATCGCTCTTCGGGTTCGGCGCCAGCCGAGCCCGCAAGTACAGTAGCGAGCGCCCCAAGGTTACGTTCGCCGACGTGGCCGGAGCCGAAGAAGCCAAGGCGGAGCTGCAGGAGATCGTCAGCTTTTTGAAGGAACCCCAGCGGTACCAGGCGTTGGGCGCTCGCCTGCCTCGCGGAGTCCTCTTGGTCGGCCCTCCGGGAACCGGCAAGACGCTCCTGGCACGCGCCATCGCGGGCGAGGCGGCGGTGCCCTTTTTCAGCATCTCGGCCTCGGAGTTCGTCGAGATGTTCGTGGGCGTGGGCGCAAGTCGGGTGCGCGACCTATTCACGCGAGCCAAGCGGGAGGCCCCATCGATCGTCTTCGTCGACGAGATCGACGCCGTGGGCCGCCAGCGCGGCGCTGGTCTCGGCGGCGGCAACGATGAGCGCGAGCAGACGCTGAACCAGCTTCTCGTCGAGATGGACGGATTCGACGACCAGACGCACGTGATCGTGCTTGCCGCGACCAACCGGCCGGACGTGCTCGACCCGGCCCTGCTACGTCCCGGGCGATTCGATCGCCAGGTGACGCTCGGACTGCCGGATCGCGCCGGGCGCGAGGCGATTCTCGGCATTCATACCCGCCACCTGCCCCTCGCGCCGGACGTTGCTTTGGCGAACCTTGCGCGCCGCACGCCGGGATTCTCCGGCGCCGACCTGGCGAACCTCGCCAACGAGGCCGCGCTCCAGGCGGCGCGGCGGAACGCGCGCGAGGTTGGGATGCGCGACTTCGACGAGGCCATGGACAAGATCGTGCTCGGGACGCGACAGGCGATCCCGCTGAGTGAGGATGAGCGGCGGCTGGTCGCGTATCACGAGAGCGGCCACGCCCTGGTCGCCAAGCTGACGCCTGGCGCTGACCCCGTCAACAAGGTCACGATCATTCCCCACGGCCGGGCGCTGGGCGCTACCGAGCAACTCCCGGAGGAGGAGCGACACAATTATCCGCGGGAATATCTCCTGGGGCGGATCGCGGTCATGTTGGGCGGCCGCGCTGCCGAGGAATTCGTCTTCAACCAGCCGACCACCGGCGCGGAGAACGACTTGAAGCAGGCGACCGCCCTCGCGCGGCGCATGGTCGGCGTGTGGGGCATGAGCCGCGAAGTGGGCCCAGTCTCCTACGGTCTCGGCGAGACGCACCCGTTTCTCGGACGCGAGATCGGCCAACCTCGCGAATATGCGGAGGCGACGGCCGAGGCCCTCGACCGCTCGGTGCGCGCCATCATCGACGAGGCGTACGCGAACGCCCGTCACACGCTCGAATCCCATCGTGGTGTGTTGGATGCGCTGGCCGCGGCCCTCATCGCCCACGAGACGGTGGAAGGCCAGCAGATCGACGCGATCCTGCGAGAATGGGACGCCGCGCCGCCATCCACTGATCGCGTAACGACGGTTCCTGCGGCATAGCGATCACGGATCTCGGTGGCGCCCACCTCGGGGTACACTTTCCTCGACCTGAGCGGACACGGAAAGCGTCTCGCGCATCGCGCGCCGCGAGAACGTGCGCTGTCAGGACGAAAGGAGAGGTACCGTGAGACGTATCCGGCCGTCCGAGGTGAAACCGCAGCAGGACTCCGCGCCGATCTTCGTCGGCGACGTCACGCGCCAGCCGCTCTTGAGCGACAGCCAGGACTTCACTCTCACCGTCATCAACTTCGAGATCGGCTCGCGAAACAGGTGGCACGTGCACTCCGGCGACCAGGTCCTTTTCGTCACCTACGGCGCGGGATACGTGGCCGACGAGCGACAACAGATCGAGATCCACGCAGGCGACGTCGTGCATGTGATGGCTGGTGAGAAGCACTGGCACGGCGCGACGGAGCACTCGGCCATGTCGCACATCTCGCTTACGCGGGCCGGCACCACCACCACGATCGTCGAGTGACGCGCCAGCCCACCCTCCCTGGCTTAGCGAGGGCTCGGGTGGTGCCCTCCCCGGCCGCGGCCTGGGAGGGAGGAGGGGTGCGGCCGCTGGCGATCAGTCGAGCCCGTAGAGGCGCGCGCAATTGTCCCACATGATCTTCTGCTTCGCCGCGCGACTGACTCCCTCGAGACTCACGAAGTGACGACCTGCCTCCGGGAACTCCGAGTCAAAGTGCGGAAAATCCGATGACACAACCAAGTTGTCGTCGCCGATGGTGGCGATGACGCCCGGTAGCGTCCACTCGCTCACCTCGACCGAGCAGAAGCACTGCCGGCGCCAATATTCGACGGGCCGCAGCCGCACGTTCTCATCGATCCCGGGGTGGCGGCTCCGGAACTTTTCGCACTCCTCCTCGAGTCGAAACAGCCAGTACGGCACCCACGACGCGCCGCACTCGAGAAAAGCGACCCGCAGCCGAGGATGGCGTTCGAGAACGCCGCCCACCAGCAGCTCCATGAAGGTGCACATGTGCCCAACTGGCCGAGCGGAAGCGTGGACGAACAGATGTGTGGGCCGATCCCCGTAGCGGGCCTCCATCTGGCGTGGAATGCCGTTGTGAAAGTCCACCGCCAAACCGACCTCTTCCGCAGCGGCCCAGATCGGCTCGTACACCGGATCGTCGAACGGCGCGCCGTCAGGTCGCGGGTCCAGCAGGATGCTGACGGCCCCGAGCTCCTGTCGCGCCCGGCGAATCTCCTTCGCTGCGGCGACCGCGTCGCCCGTGGCGATGACCGCGTTCAGTTTCAGGCGCGAGGGGTCGAAGGCGCAGAATTCATGCAGCCAATCGTTGAAGGCGCGGCGCACGGCCATCGCCGCGTCAGGATCAGCCGTGCGTGGAGACGAGAGCGCTATCGTCGGAAAGAGAATCGCCGCGTCGATCCCCTCTCGATCCATGGCCCGAAGCTGCCCGGCCGCATCGATGGAGACGCCGTCCGGACCAAGGTAATCGTCGAAGAGATGGACCCGCGTTTGCCGAATCTCACGGATGTTGGCGGCCGGACCATGGGTGAGGGGATTGTAGCCCTCCGGTACGCCCGTGAGCGCCTCGATGTCGCCACGGAAGCGCGGATCGACGTATCGATGCCACAGGTTCCATGGCTCCGCCATGTGCATGTCGCAGTCCAACCACCGGAGGCCGTCGTTCATAGACTCGCGCTCCTCATACGCCAGATGGTCCGACGCTCTGTGATCATCGATGGCCAGTTTATGGAGCCAATGAGAATCACGCAACTGGCCGCCAATAAGCGTATCATCGGGTGGCCATCGGAACGTACCAGCATGCAATGCAGCTCAGCTCGTGACAGCGAGCTCCGCGGAGGAGTGAGGCGATGGAAATCTGGCTATTCGACATCATGATGTGGCCATACCGCCAATGGGAGATCCCCTACCCGTTCCCTGCGTCCATGTACGACCGGAAGCTGGGCATGAAGCTGTACGACGGCCACCTCGCGCTCCTGAAGCGGGCCGACGAGCTTGGCTACGACGGCGTGTGCCTCGCCGAGCACCACTTCGCCTTCAATGGGACTGCCCCGTCGCCCAACCTGATCGCCGCCGCCGTGGCGACGCACACATCCAACACCAGGATCGTCCTCATGGGCAATTGCCTTCCCATCCACGGACACCCGGTCCGCGTGGCGGAGGAGCTGGCGATGATCGACGTCCTCTCCCACGGGCGCCTCGTCAGCGGCTTCCTGCGGGGCACAGCACGAGAGACCCACGCCTACCTCGTGGACAACAGCGAGGCGCGGTCCATGTGGGAGGAGTCGTGGGAGCTGATCGTGAAGGCATGGACGGAGCCGGAGCCGTTTGCGTGGCACAGCGAGCACTACGACTACGATGAAGTGTCCATCATTCCTCGGCCGGTCCAGCAGCCGCACCCGCCCATCGTAGCGGCAGCCAACAGCGCGGAGAGCATTGAATGGGCGGCGAGCCACCACGCGGGGCTCCTCACGAGCTTCTCGCCGACCGAGCAGATCGCTGAGACTCTCGGCTACTACCGAAAATACGCCCAGGAGCAGTGCGGCTGGACCCCGCGGCCAGAAGACACCGGCGTGAGTCGTCAAGTGTATGTGGCCCACACCGACGCCCAGGCGCGCGAAGAGGTCGAGGCCCACGCCTTCCAGTTCTACAGCAACATCGGCGCAGGGGTGCACGATCCCCAAACGCGCGAGCGGCAGCGCCTCCGGATCAGCGATCGAAGCTACGCGTACAAGTCCGCAGGGCACCGGGCGATGCCCATCGGCGAGGACGCCCGGTATGAACGGGTGATCGAGGACGGATATCTCGTGGCCGGAAGCCCGGATACCGTCACGCGGCTGATCAAAGAGCAGCAGAAGGCGCTGGGCGTCGGCCGGTTCCTGACATACCTCCCCTTCGGGACGATGGAGCCCGATCAGGCGATGCGCAGCCTAGAACTGTTCGCAAAAGAAGTCATGCCGAATCTCCGCTGACCGCTGAACCCGTTCCCGACCACGAGCACGAGAGTCCCACGCATCGATCCAATTGCATTGAAGGAGCGCCCACCGGTGGCTGAACGACCAACCACATCCGTCCCGGCCGTCACTCGATCGTCCTTGATCCTCGAGGCGACCGCCGAGATGGTCCGCCAGCCCGGCTTTCGTTTCGATCAATCCCGCGTTCAGATGCGGACCCAGGGACAGCAGGCCTGGGCGGCGACGCTCTTCGGCAGCGATTCCTACCAGGTCGTAGACCAGGTCGTTCGCGGGGAAGTGGACATCGCGCTCATGAACCCCGCCGGGCCGTTGGCCGCCGCGTATCGCGGGAAGGCGGCGTGGTCGAAGCCGATGCCCGTGCGCGCCATCGCCGTTATTCCGTCGCTCGATTGGCTGGCCTTCGCCGTCGCGGACCGCACGGGCCTCCGCTCGCTGGCCGACATCAAGGAGCAGCGTTATCCACTGAAGATGTCGCTCCGCCGCCAGCCCGACCACGCCACCCACCTCTACATCGACCAGGTGCTGGCCTGCTACGACTTCAGCGTGGCGGACATCGTGTCATGGGGCGGGGCCGTCGTGCCCAGCTCGCACATGTCATTTCAGCGCGAACGGACCAGCCAGGTCTTGAGCGGCGAGGTCGACGCCATCTTCGACGAAGCCGTGCTCTCCTTCATTCCACAGCTCGGCGATCTGGGAATGCATCTCCTCCCCCTGGAGGAATCGGTGCTTCAAGCTATGGACGACGTTGGCTTCCATCGTTCGCCGATTCCCAGGTCGCGGTTTCCAAACCTCGACTCAGACGTACCGGCTCTCGACTTCAGCGGCTGGCCGATCTACACGCGCGCCGACGCGCCCGACGACATGATCTACCGGTTCTGCCAGGCGTTGGACGCCCGCAAGTCGGCGATCATCTGGCAGGAGCCCCGCGATCTTCCTATCGACGAGATGTGCCGGGACACCCAGGCAGCCCCGCTGAAGGTCCCGCTCCACCCGGCGGCCGAACGCTATTGGCGCGAGGCCGGCTACCTGTAGGGCGCCGCATCCGCCCCGATCGCGGGGAGTTGCCCGCCGAGTTGCCCGGTCGCCGTCGCTAATTGGCCAGGAGGGGGCGGAGCGCCGCAATGGACTGAAGCCCGGTCAGATCGAGGATCGCGTGCGCGGCTTCCGTGGCGCGCTTCTCGCCGTACACGCTGCCGATCAGATCCACGGCCTTTGCCAAGACCTCGTCCCGCGTCATGGGGTTGTCCCGCGTGCCTTTGACTGCCGGCACGTGCCGTTCGAGGACCGAGCCCTGGTTGGTGTGGACGCGAACCGTTGCCGGGCGCTGGCTCTCCATGCCCGCGAAATCCGGGTTGCCGGCGAGGCTCACGCGCTCCATCAGTCCAGTGATGGCCGGGTCGTTCAGGCGATCGTAGGAGTGCGTAGCCGCGAAGGTGAGCTTCCCTCCGTCGAGGAGGATGGACGCGATGCAGTACTGGAGATTGACGTCGGGCATCGTTCGCCCATCGACAACGCGCGCCCCCTGGGGAGGCAGCAGAACGTCGACGGAACGCACGTCGGACGCAGTCAGGCTGTGCTCTGTCACCAGGGCGGTCATCGCCTCGGCCGCCGCCTGGATCGGCGATCCAACCGAAAATTTCTTGATGTTCGTCAAGGAGATCTCGTAGTGCGAGCCGAGGGTAGACACCAGCTCGGGAAACTGCTCGCCCCTCGGGCAAAAGACCTCCAGGAAGCCGTTCTCCCCGTCGAACGCGTTCTCCTCGCCCGTCATTCCGGAAGCGACGAAGAGCGCAGCGGTCACACCGCTGCGCGCGCCGTTCCCACCGAAGACGAAGGACTTCTCCACGTGTTCCAGGTCTCGCACCCAGGAGGTGATGCCCGAGGCCTGCTGGGCCGTGAACGATAGCGCGTACCGAACGCCGACGGAATCGAGCTTGAGCAGGGCGGCCGCCGCCGCGGCCGAGCCGAACATTGGGCCGATGGTGTGCGTCGCATGCCCGTGCCATCCCCGGGCGTCGATCCCCCCCATTGCCCGTGCGACACGGCAGCCCACGTCGTATCCCAGCGCGACGGCGCGGATGAACGCCTCGCCCGTCGACTGCTGGCGCTCCGCGACAGCAAGCGCGGCCGGCACAATGGCGCAGCCCGGGTGGGTCAAGGATGGAGCATGGGAGTCGTCGGTCTCGTCAGAGTGCGCCAACATTCCGTTCGCCAGCGCCGCGTTGATCGCGGTGGTGACGATGGGCGACCCGACCACCGTCGCCTCCTGCGTACCGCCCTGGGTGCGGATGAAGTCGATAGCGGCGCGGCCGGGGCGGAGGCGCGACCCTGTGACCATCGCAGCGACCGTGTCGAGGATGTGGAAGGAGGTCTTCTCTTGCACTTCGGGCGGCAGCGGTCGCGACAGGGCCGACGAGATATAGTCGGCCAGCGACTCGAATGGTGAAGAGCGCACCACGGAACCTCCTTCATCCAACGACGGCGCGGTGCGCGCCGAGCGCGTATCGACACCGCTGTGCTCCGCAGTCGCCATGCGTGCGGAGCCGAGGCATCAGCCGAACGCGGGCATGACTGCACGGGCAAAAAGACGCATCGACTTCACCACGTCGGCGTGTGGGAGCCCGCCGAAGCTGAACTGCATGCCGAAGATGTCGAAGTCGAAGTTTTTCATCGTCCGTCGCAGGATCTCGACGCACTGTTTTGGGGTGCCATACACGTTTCGGCCTGCGGCGAGCATGCCCTCCCAGTCGCTCTCATCGGGTCGGGCTGGACGGCCGAGTCCGACGCGAGACAGCGCGTTGTACCGCGCAATGGCAGCCTGGCCCAGCTCACCCGCGCGACGCGCGTCCTCGTCGACGTAGGCCCGAAGGTGGATGAGGCAGTGGCGATCGGTCGGGCTGAAGCCAGCGTCTGCGAGGTTGCTTCGCCACGCGGCAACGCCCGGGCGAACCTCAGCCGGTGGGCGCGGATGGGCGACGGTCATGATGTTGTATCCGCGCTGGCCGGCCCGGCTCAGCGATGTCTCCGAGAGGCCGGCGATCCAGAGGGGCGGGTGCGGCTCCTGGATCGGGCGTGGGAAGATCGTGAGATCGTCGAATTGCCAGAACCGGCCCTTATGGCTATAGCGCTCATGCGTCCATGCGCCCAGGATCACCTCCAGCGCCTCCTCAAACCGGTCGCGCGCCTCGGCGATGTCCACGCCGAACACGTCGTACTCGCGCGGATTGTTTCCCACGCCCATGCCGAACTCCAGGCGGCCACCGGACAGCGCATCGGCGAGCGCGTAATCCTCGGCAATGTGCACGGGGTGCCGGAGCGGGAGAACTGAGACGGAGCAGCCGAGCCGAATCCGAGACGTACGGGCAGCGGCTGCGGCAATGAGCGCGGCTGGGTTCGGGCTGGGACCTCCGTACTGCATGAAGTGGTGCTCGGTGAACCAGAAGCAGTCGAAGCCAAGATCCTCCGCCAGCGCGATCTGCTCGAGCAGCTCCCGATAGTAGTTCGCGAACGGCGGGTCGACACCAACCACGTAGTTCGGCAGCATCACGACATGAAATCGCATCGCGGGAGCGCTCGAGTCTCAGGACCCGGTCCTACAGGACTGCAAGGACCGAGACTTCGAAAAACAGGTTGCTGTTGGGAAAATCGCGGTAGACGACGATCCGCCCGGGTCGGCTCTCCGGGTTCGGGAACATCTTCAGCCACTCGGCGTTGATCGCCTTCCGGTACTGCTCGTCCTTGAGATACACGGTGAGCTGGACGATGTTTTCGGTGGTGCCGCCGGCGTTGGCCATGAACTGCTCGACCGCGCGGAACACCTCGCGGGCCTGCTCCTCCGGATCGGTTCGGCTCATGTCGCGGACATCCCAGTTGATCCCGTGAAGGAGGGATGACGCTACGACGTTGCCGATCCGGGACCCCTCGGGGATAGGAGCCGAACCGGCCTCCTGGCGTCGCGGCCCTTCGCGCGAAAGAAAGATGGATCGTCGGTCAGCCATATGATGTTCCCCTCCAGATCACATTAGCTCGATACGTCCCAATCGTGGGCGTTCCAGGTCTGGACGGATTTCTGACTTCGCGCCGTGACGTTCTTGAGCCGCTTGGCAATCGCCGTCGGCTCGGTCTCATAAAACAGCCCCATCCACAGGACCTGGTCGGTCATGAAATGAACGATCTGGCCGAGCACGCGCATCCGATCCGCGAACGGAATCGTCGTGGTGTAGCTGTCGATCTGTGCGTCGAACTCGGGATTCCGGTATCGCGTGCGGTTGAGACCGGTGAAGTTGTTCTCGGGAAGGGGCGTCGTGCGGCTGTGGGCGCGCGTGATGGCATCGACGTCGTTGGGCTGGCGTACGAGAGCGAAGCCGGAGAATGTGGCGCGGTACTCCGCGTCCGTCGCGCGCTGCGGAGGGACGACGTCGACACCGACGCCGATCCCCAGCTTCTGCCAGTAGTCCGCCACGGAGAACGCCGACTTAACCTGGGCCTCGAGGCTCGACGTGACCTGGATCTGGACACCCAGAGCGGTTCCGGCCGCATCCCGATAACTGCCATCGGCCCCAGTCTCGAACCCCAGCTGTGACAGCCGCTGCTTTGCGGATCGCGGATCGTATTCATACTTCACGACGCTGGGCAGTATCTCGTTGAATTCAGCGTCCTGGGGGCTGACGTACACGTGCGCTACGGGGACCATCCCGAATTCGAGCGTATCCGCCATCTCCTGTCGGTCGATCCCATCGAGCAAAGCGCGACGAAACGCAGCCTCGCCGATGATCGCGGGATGTGGCGTAAGAAGCTGTGGGTACAGCGCCATCCAGCTTTGTGACGCGATGTCGACGGTGCCATCGCGCCATTGATCGCGGAGGTTGACGCCCTGCTCGAGGGACAGACTCCGCCCGAGCGTCACTTCGACGGAATCCGCGAGCAGGTTCGCGACGACCGCCGCGTTATCGGGGATGAATCGAATCTCAATCTCGTCGATCTTTGGCCGCCCGAGGACGTAGGCATCGTTAGCGCTCACCGTAAGGGAGGCGCCGCGCTCGAACTCCTTGACCCGAAACGCCCCGGTACCGATGAACTCGCCGCTCCAGTACGAGAGGTCGAGAAACCCGGCCCGGTCGTAGGTATACGGGTCCGCCAGGATGTGCTTCGGGAGCGGCAGCGCGATGGCCCGCGAGAACATCGAGTCGGCGCGAATGTACGGTCCGGACCAGCGTACGCGTACCGTGCGGGCATCCAGCGCATCGACGGACTCCACGATGTCGTACGTCGGGTCGCGAAAGACGGGTATCTCGCGATCCTGTCCGACCTGGACGGTGAAAACCATATCGTCCGCCGTAACCGGTACGCCGTCGTGCCACTGGGCGTTTGGCCGGATCGTCCACGTCGTCTCCATCCGCCCGTCGGACGTGACGATCCAGTGGCCGTTCTCGACCGTTGGGACCTCCTCCGCCAGCCGCGCCTGGAGCACTCCGTGGGCGTCCGGCGTGGACATCCCCACGTTCAGCAGCTCCTCGATGGCGTCGACGCCCGGTTGCGACCCACCAACGGTCGAGCCCACCCGTGAATTCAGCGTGGGCGGGTTGCTTTGCACGGCGGCGACGACTCGCTTTAGCGCTCCGGGCGATTGCCCCTCCGCGTTTGGACGTGACGAATAAGAGGACGAGCTCTGGGACGTGCACGCCACGACGAGGGTGAGCATTACAGCCCCCGTGAGGACGCGCACGATCTGGCTGGGGCACTGTGCGAAGGATCTCGCTCGACGGCGATGCTTCGCTACGATCAGCATGACCGTTCTGCCACCCACGCCGTTGGGGAGCAGATAGCCAGGTGGCTCACGAGCTAGGCCAGCGCGCGCGCCCGACGCTCGGGCCGCCGAAACTCGTTGTCCACGTTCGTGTCGATCACGGCGTGGTTCGGGTCTCGAATCACGTTCAGTGGGTCGAGCCCTTGCTGTACTCTCGCGATGTTCTCGAACATCATCTCCCGCAGCATCACGATCCCGCGATCGCTCGTCGCCAGCCGTTCCGCCGTGCGGTCTGCGATCTGTCCCTGGGTCTCCCACGCCATGTGGTCCTGCGCCTGGACTTCGATACGCGTGTCGAACCTCGCCTCCGGATGAATGCCGTCGGGTGGGCTCTTATATGGCGCAACATACTTCACCGACGACTCATCTTCATCCTCGATAACGCTTCCATCGGGTGTTGGCTCAAATCCGACCCGAAAGATCTGGGTGTGGGTATCGTCGACCGGGACCCGGATCTGCGTCTCGGTGAAGACGCGCAGGATGTTGGGAAAGATGTAGGGATGCTCGTCCACGTCGCCGTTCGTCCGAAGACGGCGCTTCATGATGCCATAGGGCACGCGCCACCACTTCTCCTCCACCACTTCGTCCTGCAAGCCCCGCGTCGTATTGGCGACGGGCTTGCCGCGCGCGATGAACTCCTGGTGCAGGATGAACCCATGGGCAATGTCCACGGCGTTCTCGGTGGGCTGAAACCAGTTGGCCGCCAGCATCGGCTGGACCGCGAGGTGCCGTCTGCCGTCCTTGCGTGCCCAGATATCGTACTTGGGAATCTCTGGCGCGGGCTGCGGGCCGAGATAGGCCCAGTACAGCCCGACAAACCGCCTCACCGGATACGCCTTCATCTTCACCGTAAGGTGGAACCTGCTCTCCGCCGGCTCGGCGGGCGTTTCCAGGCAGTTCCCGGCCGTGTCATAGAGCCAGCCGTGGTAGGCGCAGGAGATCCCGCGCTCTTCCACGCGGCCGTAGAGCATGGACGCCCCGCGGTGGGCGCAGTGGTCCTGAATCAGGCCCACGTT
Source organism: Chloroflexota bacterium (assembly GCA_035652535.1). Lineage (NCBI taxonomy): Bacteria > Bacillati > Chloroflexota > Chloroflexota bacterium. The sequence continues at coordinate 101,643 of DASRDP010000124.1, read as the reverse complement.
GCCCGACTTGTCCCGAAACGCGACGAGATCCTCTCCCAGCAGGCGGACGAACTTCGTCGGATTGTCGGGCGTCAGCTCGGCCGCGACGCAGAAGGGGAACCAGTACCGCCGCAGCAGCTCCCCACCGGGCGTGCCGGGGCCAACGCGTGTGAGGACTGCATTCTCTTCGTGTGTGAGCACGCGACCTCCTTCGCGATCGCATCGCACCCGTTATTTGGGTCGATCAATGGCCGAAGGCGAATCCCAGCTCGTTGAACTGAATGAGCCCGGGCTCATTGACCAGACTTACGTAGTAGTCCCAGCCGAAGCCGCGCTCACCGTCGCTTTGGCCGCTCGCCGCCGCCACACGCTCGCGACGATCGAACTCGGCTTTGTCCTCGTCGGAGATCTCGGGCGCGTCGCCCTTGAGGGCAGCGAGGTAATTCAGCCGCGCCAGGTTCTCCAAGACGATGGACTTGTGGGTCGCCTCCTCGACCGTCTTGCCCACGACGAGGATGCCGTGGGCCCGCATGAGGCAGACGTCTTTCTCCCCCATGCACTCGAGCATAGGGTTCGTCTCATCGAGAGTATGCAGCGTGATGGACCGCTCCTAGAGCGGAAGTCCCTTATATGCCATGCGCATCCCCGGCGGCTCATAGCCCCCAAAGATCGGCCGGAGGGTCACCCCCGTCATCGTGCACAGCAGAACTCCCGGCGGGTGGGCGTGGACGACGGCGTTGACGTCGGGGCGCCGCCGATACACTTCGGTGTGGAGATAGATCTCGTTCACGCGGCGTACGCCCTTGGCGTCCCCGACGACCTTTCCGTCGAGATCCACCTCGATGATGCTGGCGGGCTCGGCATACCGAAGACCCCGGTCCGCAGCAGGTCGCCCGCGCACGAGCACGTTGGCCGACTCCGGATGCCGCGTGCTCACGTGCCCCGTCGATCCCTTGACGAGCCCATGCTGCGCCAGGATTCGGCACGAGAGCGCCACCTTCTCTTTCAGGCTCTCGACCGTCTCAACCGCGCCCTTCGCCTGCATGTCCATACCCCCCATTCCGTTTTTCGTGTCTACGGACGCCAGATGCCGAACGTTACCCCCTGTCCGGTGCCTACCGCGGAACGGTAACAGGGGATGTAGTCGACGAGTGTCATCGCCCTGGGCTCCATGGAACCTGCGCAGGCGATCCAATTCAGGATCTCGGGCGTCCCTGGGGCGCCATTGAGGCGCTCGCGAGACACCGAGCACAGTGCCTCAGAGTCTGAGCTGACGAGCGCGTCGATGACGCTGCGGTCCAGCGCCTCATCGATGATCTGGTGGCTGAGGCCGCCCGACGCCATGATGACCACACGACGGTCAACATCCCAGGCTTCGACAGCGCGCCGGAGGGCATTCCCGAGCTGATAACAGCGTCGCGGGGTCGCCTGGTTCGGCAAGTACCGACTGATAGCGAACGGCACGTAGGCCACCGACGCCGCCGGGTCATAGATGCGCTGGAGCAGCGTGAACGCCTCATCGAGGTTCGCGCCCGGGCGCGACTGAAACGCGCACGCGAGGTCGAAGCCGTCATCGACCAGGTATTGCATCAGGTGCCGGGCGAGGGAGCCATCGGTCGGATAGGGCGGCCCTTCTCGGCGCTCGGCGGGATCGCTAACGGTGAGAGCCCGCTGGCGCGGATAGCGCGTGGTGACGGGCGGGGGATCGTCCAGATAGATCCCGAACGTTGGCTGCATGCGGTCCTGGTCGACGCCGCCGTGCGGATTGCTGAGCACGATCACCGTGTCAGGCGCCGCGTCGCGCAGCGCCTGGGAAACCAAGCCGATGGCACGCTGGCATCGATCGTATCGCTCCTGCAGTCGCTCGGGCGCAAGCTCGTTCTCGATGGCCGGGCCCGGCTTTAGCGCTGTGAAATCGAAGCGCGGGTCTTGCCGGTCTTCGACACCAAGCCGCAACCAATGGTCCGGCTCGGTGTGCATCGTGGGACCATGAGAGCTGCCGACCCCCAACACGACCGTTGCCATTGCACCGTCCCCTCTTCACGTCAGACTGGTTTCCCGCCGCTTCCGGGATTCGGTTGAAACCGGGTTCGCTCCTAGCGCGAGCTTCGGGAGCTGGAGACGCCGCCCACAGGGATCCCCGCGCGCATGAAGGGCACGGTGTCCCCGTCGAGATTCGTGTCGATGATCGCGTGATCCGGATCTCGCACGATGCCCAGTGGGTCCCGCCCCTGCTGCACCAGCTCGATCTGTTCGCGCATCATCTCGCGCAGCATGACGATGCCGCGGTCCGAGGTCGCGAGTCGCTCGGACGTGCGGTCCGCATTTTGCCCCTGGGTCTCCCACGCCATGTAGTCCTGCGCCTGAACCCAGTCGCCTGAGCCGTAGCCGGCCACGTCGATGATGCGCATGAAGTAGTGGGCGGAGGGATACAGCGCAGACGGCGGGTCCTTGTACGGCAGCGTGTACTCGACCGGGATCTCGCCCTCGTCCTCGATCAGACTTCCATCCGGCGTCGGCTCGAACACCACGCGAAACACCATCGTTCGGGAGTCGTCGACCGGTGTGCGGATCTGGATGGTGTTCCCGACCCGCAGCCCGTTGGGGAAGATGAGCGGGTGCTCATTGCCCGTTCCGTCCCGGTGCACGCGCTTCTTCATCAGTCCGTAGGGCACGCGATAGAACGTGTATGACTGGATATCGTCCACATTGCCGCGTGTCGAATTGGTGATGCGGACGCCACGCTGCTGGTGTGGCTCGTAGTGGAGCACATCGGCGTGCACGGGATCCGCCGCGTTCTCCATCGTTTGAAACCAGTTGCAGTCCAGGGTCGGCTGCACGACGATTCGACGCCGCCCATCCTTCCGCATGAAGACGTCGTAGCGAGGGATCACGGGGGTCGGCGCAGGGCCGAGATATGCCCAGAGCAGTCCCGAGAACTCCTGCACAGGATAGGCCGTCTGCTTCACCGTCATGTGGAAGCGGCTGCCCGCCGGCTCGGCCGGACATTCGAGGCAGTTTCCGCTCGTGTCATAGAGCCAGCCGTGGTACGCGCACGCAATTCCACGCTCTTCGACTCGTCCATAGAGAAGCGAGGCGCCGCGGTGCGCGCAATGGTCCGCCAGCAGGCCGACCCGTCCGCGTCCATCCCGAAAGAGCACGAGATCCTCGCCAAGGACCCGGACAAATTTCGTGGGCGAAGCCGGCGTCAATTCGGCGGCTGCACCGATGGGCATCCAATATCGGCGCAACAGATCCCCGGCCGGAGTGCCCGGCCCGACGAGCGTGAGTGCCTGATTCTCTTCCGGTGAAAGCACCCCTTCCTCCGCGCAGAGAGACTTCTTTTGGGATCCGGGTGATTGGGAGGAGTTGACGCGATGGCTCGTCCGAGTATAACGCGCTCGAATCGAGGTGATAGAGCAGAACGAGGCTCAGCGCGGCCACCGCCGCTCCGTATAATCGCGCGCATGCGATGCCTCCATACCATGCTCGGCTCGCGAACAGGTGCCGCGGTCCTATTGATCACCATCCTCACGTGGACCGATGCGTGCGCTGCCCTGGGCGCCGGAGGGACCGGTCCGCGGGGAGACGGCCCCGGCTCCAACTCCGCTCCGAAACGTATTCTCGCGGCCGTCATGAGCGATCCACCCCTCCTGAGCTTCAAGCTCAACCCCGTGTCGAACGTTCCCGGCGTTGACGCCATCGACGATCTGGTCAACGTCGGACTCACGACGATGGACGACACCAGCACAATGCAGGCACGGCTGGCGGAGGCGGTTCCCGCGCTGGAAAACGGCCTGTGGACGTTCCTACCGGACGGTCGGATGCAGACGACGTGGCGGATCAGGCCCGACGTCACCTGGCACGACGGAGAGCCCTTCACCTCGGCGGACCTCGTCTTTACGACAACCATCGATCAGGATCGGGACCTGCCCACCTCGCGCGACTTCGCCTACGACCTGATCGAATCGGTGGACGCGCGCGACCCTTTGACAATTACGGTCACCTGGAAAAAGCCCTTCATCGAAGCCGACACCATGTTCTCTCAGCTTCGAGGATTTCCCCTGCCGAAGCACATTCTCGAGAGCGCGTACGCGGCAGACGAGTCGACGTTTCTCGAGGTTCCCTACTGGAGCACCGAGTTCGTTGGCACCGGGCCGTACCGAATGAAGGAATGGATTCGGGGCGGCTCAATGCAGCTCGAGGCGAACGACGCGTACGTCCTCGGAAGGCCGAAGGTCGATGTGATCGAGATCAAGTTCATCCCCGACTCGAATGCGCTCGTGGCGAACATCCTCGCGGGCGCAGTGGAGCTGACGTTGGGGCGGAGCCTTTCGGTGGAGCAGGCGGTCCAGGTGCGCGACCAATGGCCGGCGGGACGTATTGGCGTGGGCATCCGCGACTGGATCGCAGTCTATCCCCAGATGCTCAACCCGACACCGGACCTCATTACCGACGTTCAATTCCGCCGAGCGCTCATGTACGCCCTCGATCGTCAGGAGATGGCCGACACCCTCGAGCTGGGACTGGCACCGGTCGCGCACGCATACGTGAGCCCGAACGACGCGGAGTATCCAAGCATCGAGGCGAGCATCGTTCGCTACGAACATGATCCCCGGCGCGCCACCGAGATGCTCGTCTCGATGGGGCTGACGCGAGGTCCGGACGGGATGTTCGTGACCCCGAGCGGCGGCAGGCTCGCCATCGAAGTGCGCACCACCGCCGGCGACGACCTCCAGGAGAAGGCAGCGCTGGCAACGGCGGGCTACTGGCAGCGGGTGGGCATTCCATCCGATCCGCTCCTCAGCCCACGTCAGCGCGCCCGAGATCTCGAGTATCGCGCCAACTTTCCGGGGTTCGAACTGGTGCGACAGCCGACAGCCCTGACATACGATTCGCTGACTCGGTTCCATGGTAAGCAGTCGCCCCTGCCGGAGACCAACTACGTCGGTCGGAACCGCATGCGCTACCAGAACGCGGAGTTCGACGGCCTCATCGACACGTTTCTCACCACAATCTCGCGGACGGATCGTGTCGCGATACTGGGCCAGATCGTGCACCACATGACGGACCAGGTCATCCCCCTCGCCCTTTTCCACAACGCTCAGCCGACGATCATCGCGAACCGCCTCGTCAATCTTCGGGGGCAGGGATCAGAGGGAACATATGCCTGGAACGCCGAGCAATGGGACGTGAGCGGCCCGTAATGCGTCAGGGTTGCGCGCCCACTGGGCGAGATTCCGCATGATCGAGCCGGGAGAATACTCGGATACGCTTCGCGCCCTCGGTCACTTCCTCGATCGGACCGGCGCGTCCAGCATCGAAATCGTCGATCGCGGCGATCACTGGCTCGTCGCCTCCACGCTGGGGAGCGAAACCCTCTTCGAAACCTATCACCTCGCTGACCTTCGGAACGAAGGACGCTTGCGGCGCGGCGACCCGGACAACAGACCGGACTCAGGTCTCTCCTGGATGCTGCGGACCCTGGGCCACGTCCTCGATACGCTGCGAGCAACCAGCTTCGGGATCTTCCAGGTCGAGGAAGGCTTTCGCCTTACGGCGACGAACAGCGCCGAAGAGATTGACCGAACCTACACGCTAGCGGAGATCCGCGCGCTCAACGAAGAACGGCGGCGCGATCGACGAGCGCTGGAGGCGTAGGCGCACATCGGCGGAGATCCTATCGCACCACCGCCTGCGCCGCCGTCGGCCCAAGGCTCCGGTGGAGCAGGACGACACGGTGGGAGCCTGATCGGTTGCAGCCCGGGCCGTGGAGCGCCTGCTCCGACACCGCCCAGTCTGTGGGCGAGGGTCGAATCTACTGGACGAGATCCGAAACCCACACCTCACAGAGCAGGGCCTTGAGCCGGGCGAACTTCGCGTCTCCCAACCGGTCACGCCATTCGGCTTCGATGTCCCGAAGGATCTCGTAGACCTTGGCCCACGCCGCGGCGCCGCGCTCGGTGAAGTGGACGATGCGCGCCCGGCCGTCGGCCTCGGCGCCGCTTCGCCGAAGGTAGCCGAGCCGCTCCAGACTACGCAGGAGCTGATTCATGGCCTGTTTGCTCATTCCGGCGCGCTCCGCCAGCTCAGTTGGACGGTAGCCGTCCGGGCCGGGGTACTGGAACACACTCATGTGCGGGAGGCGCAGATCATCGAAGCCGGCACTGTTCAAGCCGGCGATGATCCGGCGATGAATGGCGTGGGCGGGGAGTCGCAGCAGGGCGCCAATCAGCGGGTCCTCGGGCAATTCGAGTCTTGACATCGACAGTAAACTCCGTGTACTCTAATCAAGTCAATCCAATTTACTTTACACGGGAGGAGTCATGGCAGCCCAGCCCACAGTCAACGCGTCGGAAGAGACCATCCGCGTCGGCCCAATCGACATTCGTTTCCTCCTTACGGGCGAAGACACCAATGGAAGCGTGTCCGTCTTCGAGATGACGGTGCCCGCCGGGCAGAAAATCCCTGCGCCAGCGCATATGAACGACGCCTACGAAGAGACGCTGTATGGAATCGAAGGTGTGCTCACCTGGACCATCGACGGTCGGGCGATTGCGGTGGGCCCGGGCCAGGCCGTGTGCATCCCGCGGGGCGCTGTGCATCGATTCGACAATGGCGGCGCGGTGGCCGCCCGGCAGCTCGTCATGGTCACACCGGCGATCATGGGACCGGCCTACTTCCGCGAGGCCGTCGAGATCGTGCGTGCCGCGGCAGGCGGCCCGCCGGATGTGGCCAAGATGACGGACGTCTTCCGTCGCCACGGCATGACCCTCGCCGCTCCGCCTTCGGCCACGGCGCACTACAGCGGGTCACAGCCATGACCGGAGCGCAGGGAGCGCGGACCGGTCGGGCGGGGGTTTAATCTTGCCGCCACGTTCCCGAGGGCTGCCGTCGGACTAACTCCACTTCAACCGGCCCCGGCGCGGGCTGCGCTCGTTTTAACGCAGCCCGCGCCGCTCGATCAGCGGCGTGACGAGGGCGTCGAACCGCTCGAGCCCGTCGATGAAGTCCGGAAACGAGAAGAGCATGCCGTCGAAGTGTCCGTTCACGGCCATGTCTTCGATGAAGTCCGCGACGAGCTCCGGCCCGCCAATTAGAGGATGGGCATGGTAGATGAGCGTCCGCGGGAAGCCCTTCTCAAGGATCTCCCGGCCTCGGGCGACGCGATCGCCCTGGTAACCTTGGTCGTACACGTTGGCGATTGCCTCGTAGTCCGCCCCCGCGCGGAGATGATCGAGGATCCGCTGGGCGTCCGCGTTCGTCTCGCCGAGGACGAGCGTGACGTGCGCTTGCGTCTTGATCGTGCGGCCACGCTCGGCCGCCATCGCCTTCAACCGCTGGCTGACGTCGTTCTTCTGCGGACCCGCCTGGACGAAGGCCTCGTCGCACTGCTCGGCGACGAAGCGGAACCCGCCCTCGGACGACGTGGCGTAGAGGATCGGGGGCCAGGGCCGCTGGACCGGGCGCGGGTTCGAAGCATAGCCGTCGATGCGGAAGAATCTGCCCGCGAAGTCAACGGGCTCCCCGCTCCACAGCGCCTTCACGACGCGGAGCCATTCGTCGATGTAGGCGTGGCGGTAGGACTCGAATTCGTCCGGGTAGAGGCCCATCCGCGTGTATTCTGTGTCGGAGCTGACAATGTTGATGCCGATGCGGCCTGCGGAGATGTCGTCCAGGGTGGCCACCATCTTGGCGACGATCGCCGGGTGGATCAGGATCGGGGCGATCGACGCCACAAGCCGCAGCCGAGTGGTCGCCACGGCGAGCGCTGCCATGAGCGTGAAGGACTCGATCGAGAAGTCCCAGAAGCGCGTCTCTCCACCATAGCCGCTCCATTTCGCCATCGAGAACACGTAGTCGAACCCGATCCGTTCGGCCAGCTGCGCGATGTCCCGGTTGAGCTGGTAGGTCGGGAGGTACTGCGGGGCGGTCTTGGTCAACATCCACCCGTTGTTCCCCACCGGCATGAAGACGCCGAGTCGAAAATGCTTTCGTTGCGCGCTCACATGCTGCTCCGTCGCGCGGCGGTCATCTCGGCCGCGTCACTGCCCCGACCCCGGGAGATGGCGGGCCCCAGCCACGACCCGCGAGCTGGCGGGTCATGTACACGAGATCCCTGCCCAACGCCTCGGCTTGCTCGCGCAGCGCATCGTTGATCGCGCGCTCGGGCAGGAACTGCTCCCGCGAGCCGTAGAGCACGCCGGGTACCGTGTGCATGTTGAAGAAGGTCATGATGGGACGGAAGGCGATGTCGAGCGCCAGGAAATGGTGGAACGACGCCCCGGTGGCGACGAGCGCCGCCGCTTTGCCCAGCAGCGCCTCGACCGGCATCAGGTCGAAGAAGTTCTTGAACGCGCCGGTATAGGTGGCGCGATAGATCGGCGAGCCGAACACGAAGCCCTCAGCGTGGCCGGCCAACTCCAGCGCCCGCCGCGTGGCGGCGGAGTACTCCTCGGCCGGTCGGTTGGCCGCGAAATCGATCGGCGTCTCGCTCAGGTCGAGCAGCGCGGTGTCCACCTGCTCATCGGCCGACGCGCTGAGCACCGTCTCGACGAGCAGCCGCGTATGCCAGCTCTGACCGATCCCTCCGACTACACCGAGCAGGAACGTGGCTCTCTCTCCTCGCGCTCCCATTCATCACGCGGTGACCGGCGGATGGCTACGTAGATAAGAGCTCTGGGAAACCGTAGGCCCCGGCGCCGATCGCACTCCTGTGTTCCAATTGTTCGCCGCAACTGGAAGCCGTCCTGGCGACGCCGAGTCAGCCCTTCGCCATGTCCCCGCCGGTGCCGCGCGACGGTCGCAGCCAACGCCAATCCCCATCCGGCTGCCCGATAGATCGCTGGACGATACCGAGGTCGGGGGATTGGCTTCTTTGCCTCAGTCGCCTGAACAGCCGGTGTCGATTCACGGCCAGACTGTACCACGACTTATGGTCGAGATTGTGGTCAAAACGGGCGCCGGTTCGAACTGGGAACGAAAAAGAGCGGCCATCCGTGCCTGGATGACCGCCGTTGCTGGAGGCGACGGGCGGATTCGAACCGCCGAATAGGGGTTTTGCAGACCCCCGCCTTAACCACTTGGCTACGTCGCCATAACGATGCGTGGCGCAGCGCACCAATTATATCCGGGCGTTTCCGCCACCGGTCGGCGCGACCACCCCGACGCGGCGGAGGCGCGGCCACTGCAGAACCGTGGCGATCAGCCCCACGACCAGCGCACCGGCCGCGCTCAGATACATGGCGCCGAACCCGAGCGCCTGGATGACCATGCCAAACACAGGCGCGCCGACCGCCGCCCCGAGCTGGTAGGAGACCGAGTAGGTGGCCATGCCCGCGCCCGGTCGGTTGGGATCGGCAAGGTCCATGGCGACAACCAGGAGCATGGTATTGAGCAGCGTGCTCCCGAGGGCGTTGATCACGGCGGCGATCAGGACCACCTCGAGCCCGCGCGCCGCGTACAGGATCAGCATACTGACGATCATGGTGGCGAACCCAGCCACGACCCAGCCGCCGCGTCCGCCCCGGTCCAGAAACCGACCGCATAGCAGCTGGCTGATAATGCCCACCACGCCGGTCACGACGTAGAAGCTGCCGATCCCCTCGATCCCGACGGCCCGGGCGTAGAGCGGCAAGTAGGCCGTCGTCGAGACCTGCGTGACCGTCATGCACAGGAGCAGCCCCGCGGCGAGGAACACGCGCCGATCGACGAACCCGCCGATGACGCTCGAGACGGTTACCGCGCCATCCCGGGGTGATCGCATCTGCGTCTGCGGCGCCAGCGCCTGAGCGCCCCACATGCCCAGCGTGGCCGCCGCCGCCAGCAGCGCAGCGAAGAGAAAGACGCTCGGGTAGCCCATGGACGGGACGCCCAGTAGCCACAGGGCGACAGCCGGCGCGCCTGCGATGGGAATCGACGTCGCCAAGTTGTAGTACCCGGACGCTTCGCCCCTCCGGGCGCGGGGCGCCGTGTGAGCCAGGTCCGTGTATCCGCCGGTGTTGAGCCCGGCCCACCCGATTCCCCGAACGGCGTTCACCACTGCCATGACGGCAAGGTGGGGTACGAAGAACCCGAAGCTGGTCAGCGAGAGAATCAGGGTCCCGATCCCGAGAATGCCGCGCGCGCTCCACGCGTCGGTTAGGTATCCCACGACCGGCCGCATCGGGAAGCTGGTGATGCTGAACGCCGCGAGAATAAAGCCCGCCTCTACCGGCGTCCCGCCGAGCTTGGTCACGTACAGCGGCAGGATGGGCAGGATGAGCTGCTGCCCCGAGTAGCCGAGGAAGACCACGGTCAGGAGCAGCAAGAACCCGCGCGTCCACAGTTTGGGCCGGACGCGTCCGGTCTCGCTGGATGGGATGGCGCTGACGTCTGTCATCGCTTCCGAGACGGTCCTCCGTCGACGTCTCGCGGAGAAGCGGCAGGCGGCGCGGAAATCGCCGTCTGCCGACCCGCGCCCGCGAGCCAAGCCGCTGAGCTGACCCGCTGGCGCGGCAATCTTGGTGTGGCATCGAACGCCGCGCGCCTCGTCAGCTGGAGAGAACCCGGATGCCTGCCTCGGCCACTTGCTGGTCCTGCTCCGGCGCCGCCCCGCTGACGCCCACGGCGCCCATCATCTGGCCATTGAGCATGATTCGGCAGGCCCCGAGCGACGCGAAGAACTGGCCACCCGTCATCTCGACGAGCCCGGCCACAAACGCCGGGTTCTCGCCCATCTGCTGGAGCTGCGGTCCCTCCCGCCGGAAAGCCGCGCACGCGAACGCCTTCCCCAGCGCAATTCTCGGAGACACGAACGCCGCTCCGTCCATGCGCTGAATGGCCACGATGTGGCCGCCCTCGTCAACGACGGCGATGCTGAAGTTTCGCCCAATGGTCCGCCCTTCGGCGATACATGCCTCGACGATTCGATTGGCGGTCGCGAGATCGAGCGCCATCCCTTCTCTCCAATCCTGGCCTGCATTCCGCTCGGGGTGAGCCCGTCGAATCAGGCATCGCCACCGTACGCCACTGCGTCCACGCCCGCTTGGGCAATCTGGTGATCCTGCTCGCCGGATCCGCCGCTGACCCCCACGGCGCCCACCTCCTGACCGCCGACCACCACCCGAATCGAGCCCAGCGCTGCGAAGAAGCGACCGTGGCTAGCGGTCGCAAGGGCGCCGACGAAGGCGGGGGCGGTCTGGCCGAATTGTGCGACCTCGGGCCCCACGCGGTGGAAACCGATGCATCCGTGCGCCTTGCCGTAGGCGATCTCAACGGTCAGAAAGCGCGCCCCGTCCATTCGGGCCATTGCCATCATGTGCCCTCCCTCGTCCACGACAACCACACTCACCGCAATTCCCATGTCGTGGGCCTTGGCGAGGCTTGCGCCCAGCACGCGCTGGGCCACGTCAAGCCGCACGGTGCCATCCTCCCGTCATGCGCTCGGCGCGATGTCAATCGTCGGGATCAGCTCGAGGTCGAAGCGCGCCAGGCCTGCCGCTCCCCGCGCAACCAGGGCTGCGTGGGCGGCTTCAGCGTCCTCGACCAGCCGCGCGACCTGCACCCCTCGGCAAACTGGCGGCAGCGGGCGCAGCCGCGTGATGCCGCGTCGCAGACTCACGTGGGCGCCCCGGTAGTTCCCCCGCAGCAAGTGGTAGAAGGCTACGCCAATCTGCAGGATCCCTTGGTAGAGGTCGCGAACCGGAGCGCATTCGGCCAGCCAGAGCCGCTCCAGCGTCTCGTGGCAGGCGAAAAATTCGCGCCGATTGAATTGCCAAATGCCGGTGATGAGCTGCGGCGGCGGCGTCTCTGCGCACAGCGCGTACGAGTCCTCAGGGCGCGCTGACGCATCGCGCCGCACGGTCCAATCATCACGGGTCACGGGGCGACCGCCGCGGCGACGCCGCCGTCACGCCTCCACGACGCTCACTGCTCCGGTCGGGCATTGGCGCATGGCCAGCATCGCCTTGGCGCGCAGGCTCTCCGGCACCTCTTCCATCAAGACGTCGGAGTTGCCCTGATCGTCCACGGAGAAGACCTCGGGCGCGACTCGTGCGCACACGCCGTTTCCCTCGCACTTGTCCCAATCTATGCTCGCCTTGAGGGTCATGTTCATCTCCCCGATCGCGTTGTTCCGCGGACCGGGATTGTTCCATCGAGCACCCCGCGTGTCAACCCGCCGGCGAGCCGCTTCGCGTGTGGTATACTCGCCACGAAACAAGAAGTGGAGAAAACGTAGAGCGCATAGCGGCATGCCGATGCGTCGAAACACGCGTGGAGGGCGTCAGTGCCTTTAGCCCAGGCAGTAAAGGGCGAAATCATCGAGAAGTACCGTTTGCACCCGGACGACACCGGTTCGTCCGACGTCCAGATTGCGCTGCTCAGTCGGCGCATCCTGGACATGATCGAGCATCTCAAGGTGCATCCACACGACCACGCGTCTCGGCGCGGACTTCTCATGATGGTAGGCAAACGGCGCCGCCTCTTGAACTACCTGCGACGCGAGGATTTCGAGCGATACCGCCAGATCATCAGCTCTCTGGGTCTGCGGCGCTAACGCGATCCTTCACCGGTGCAGTCCTCAAACGGTAGACGGTCGGGCCCACCTCCCCGGGTCGCAACCTTCTCCCCCGCGGCTTCGCGATTCCGGCCTCCCGCTCTGCGGCGAAGGAGCGCCAAATGACCGAATCCCTGTCCATCGATTTCGCTGGACGCACCCTTACCCTTGAAAGCGGCCGCCTGGCGGGGCTTGCCGACGGCGCCGTGCTGGTGCGCTACGGCGACTCGGTGATCCTCGCAACGGCGGTGAGCTCGAACTCCCCGCGGGAAGGGATCGACTTCTTCCCTCTCACGGTGGATTACGAAGAGAAGATGTACGCCGCGGGCAAGATCCCGGGCGGCTTCTTCAAGCGCGAGGGTCGCGCAGGCGAGTCGGCGATTCTGGCCGCCCGGCTCACCGATCGACCGATTCGCCCGCTTTTCCCGAAAGACTACCGGAACGAAACGCAGATCATCATCACGGTCCTCTCGACCGACCAGCAGAACGACCCCTCGGAGCTGTCCATCCTCGGCGCTTCCGCCGCCCTGTGCATCTCCGATATCCCGTTCCACGGGCCCGTGTCCGGCGTGCGCGTCGGGTACATCGGCGACGAGTTCGTCATCAATCCCACCCTGTCCGAGCTGACCTACAGCAAGCTCGACCTCATGGTCGCGGGCACGGCGGACGCCGTGATGATGGTAGAGGCCGGCGCGCTCGAGCTTCCCGAAGAGACGATGCTCCAGGCCATTGAGTTCGGACATCGGGCGCTCCAGGAGCTGAACGAGCTGCAGAACCGGCTCGTCGCGCTCGTCGGAAAGCCCAAGCGCTCGTATCCCGGCGCCGAGGAGCATCCGGAGCTAGACGAAGACGTACGCGCCTGGCTCGGGCAGCAGCTCAGCGAGGCCGTCTTCAACCCCGACAAGGCCCAGCGCGAAGCGGCGGTGGACGCGGTTCGCTCGGCGATGATCGCGGAGTTCGTGAGCCGCGGGCACGATGAGAAGACGATTGGGAAGATCTTCGGATCGCTGGAGAAGGAGACTGTCCGGAACGCGATCCTGGACCGGGGCCTTCGGCCGGACGGACGCGCCCTCACCGAGATCCGCCCCATCAGTTGCGAGGTCGGCGTTCTCCCCCGGACCCATGGGTCAGGGCTGTTCACGCGCGGCCAAACGCAGGTGCTGAGCGTTGCCACCCTCGGGACCGCGAGTGACGAGCAGATCATCGACGGCATCGGCGTGGATGAGTCGAAGCGGTTCATGCACCATTACAACTTTCCGCCGTACAGCACGGGCGAGGCTCGCCGCATGACGGGCCCCTCGCGCCGCGACATCGGGCACGGCCATCTCGTTGAGCGGTCGCTCCAGGCCGTGCTGCCCGACGAGGCCGAGTTCCCCTACACCATCCGCCTCGTCGCCGAGGTCCTCTCTTCCAACGGATCGACCTCAATGGGCAGCGTGTGCGCTGGGACACTTGCCCTCATGGACGCCGGCGTGCCCATCCGCGAGCCCGTCTCGGGCATCGCGATGGGTCTGGTGACTCGGGACGATGGCACGTATCGCATCCTGACCGATATCCAGGGAGTCGAGGACTTCCTTGGCGACATGGATTTCAAAGTCGCCGGCACGGTCCACGGGGTCTGCGGTCTCCAGATGGACATCAAGGTGCGCGGCATCACGCCGACGATCATGCGCGAAGCCCTGGCGCAGGCGCACGAAGCGCGCATGTTCATCCTCGATAAAATGCGTCAAGCCATCCAGGTCACGCGGCCGGAGCTGTCGCCATACGCCCCGCGGATCACGAAGATCACCATCAACCCCGACCGCATTCGCGACATCATCGGCCCGGGTGGCAAGGTCATCCGGCGAATCACCGAAGAGACGAAGTGCACCATCGACATCGAAGACGACGGCACGGTGCTCATCGGCTCGACCAGCGCGGAGAACACGCAGAAGGCCATCGACATCATTCGAGGCCTCACCCGGGACGTTGAAGTTGGCACCATCTACACCGGCAAAGTGACTCGCATCATGGCGTTCGGAGCGTTCGTCGAGGTCCTTCCGGGTAAGGAGGGCCTCGTCCACATCTCCGAGCTAGCCGACTATCGCGTCCCCTCGGTCGAAGACGTCGTCAAGATCGGCGATGAGATCACGGTCCTGGTGACGGAGATCGACCGGCAGGGGCGGATCAATCTCTCGCGGCGCGCGCTGCTCGCTCCGACTCCCGAGGGCGAAGGCCCGGGTCGGCCGCCCATGCCGACGGGCGCCGGCGGGCGCGGACCCAACGGCCGCGAGAACGCAGGCCGACCGACCCAGGGGAACATCATCCGAGGTGGCGGTCGCGGCTTCGATCGACCGCGCGAGCCCTCGGGGGGCCCACGGCGTGAAGGAGGCCCGCCCGAGCGCCATCGTCCCCCTGCGCGACCCGGTGCGCCCGAGCGGCCACCGCGAGGACCGGCGCCGCTGCACGACCGCCCACCCGTGGCGCGCCCGAATCCCCGGTGGGATGAGGGCCTGCCGCACGAGGACTGATCGTGGCGACGGAGGGCGCCACGTCAGCTTCTACTCGACCCATTCGCGTCGCGATCTGCGGAGTCCTCGGCCGGATGGGCCAGGAGATGCGTGTCAGCCTCGCTGAGGACCCTGCGCTGGTCGTCGTCGGCGGGTGCGATCCTCGGCCTCCCATCGACGGATCGCCGCCGCCCGACATCCCCATCACGACATCCCTGTCGGATCTGCTCACGCTGGTCGAGGTCGACGCAGTCGTGGACTTCACCACGGCAGAGGCCGCGAGGGAGAACGCCGAGACGGCGCTCGGACGCGGCATCCCCATCGTGATCGGCACGACGGGCCTGGCGCCGAGCGATCTGAAAGAGATTGACTCCTTCGCGCGCACGTCGGGTGTCGCGGCGCTCGTCGCCCCCAACTTCGCCATCGGCGCCAATTTGCTGATGCAGTTCGCCCGTCTGGCGAGCAAATTCTTCGACAGCGCCGAGATCATCGAGACCCACCACGACGGAAAGATCGACGCGCCGTCCGGCACGGCACTGATGGTGGCCGAGGCGATGCGAGCCGCGCGCGACAGGCCGTTCAGCGGTGATCACGTCACCAAGCACACGATACCCGGCACGCGCGGCGGCATCGGCTCCGACGTTCACATCCACAGCCTGCGGATGCCCGGGTTCGTCGCCTCGCATCAGGTCGTGTTCGGCGGGCCGGGCCAGTCGCTCACCATCCGGCACGACTCGATCGGCCGGGACTCGTTCGTTCCGGGGGTCATCTACGCCCTCAAACATCTGCGGGGACGAGTCGGGCTCGTGTACGGGCTCGACCAGCTCATGGATCTCACGTAGTACGCTGGGGAGGAGTCCTTGAATCGTCATCTCACCGTCGCCGTCCTGGGTGCGACCGGCCTCGTCGGGCGCACCTTCCTTCGCGTGCTCGAAGAGCGCGGCTTCCCGGTCGCGGAGCTGCGCCCGCTCGCATCCGAGCGCTCGGAAGGCAAGACCGTGCGGTTCAAGGGCCAGGAGATCCCCGTCCACGCGGCCCGGGCCGACTCGTTCGACGGCGTAGATCTCGCGTTCTTCTCCGTCGACGAGGAGATCAGTCGCGAGATGGCCCCGATCGCAGCGCGCGCCGGCGCCGTCGTGATCGACGATAGCGCCGCGTGGCGGATGGACCCGGCGATCCCATTGGTCGTGCCCGAGGTCAATCCTGACGATGCGCATCGACACCGTGGCATCATCGCGGGTCCGAATTGCTCAACGATCCAGATGGTCGTGGCGCTGGCACCCATCCACCGCGCCAACCCGATCACCCGCGTCATCGTGGACTCGTATCAGGCCGTGTCGGGCACCGGCGCCGCCGCGGTCGAGGAGCTGCGGACCCAAACCCTGGCCGTGGTCGACGCGGCGCGCGCGCAGAACGGATCCGGAGCTTCGACGGCCCCGCTCTCGGCGCACGCGCCCGGCCTGGAAACGTCGGCGTATCCGCATCCCATCGTCCTCAACGTGCTCCCGCACATCGGATCTTTCCGAGACAACGGATACACCAGCGAAGAGATGAAGCTGGTCAACGAGACGCGGAAGATCATGCACGCGCCAGATATCGCCATCTCCGCCACGACCGTGAGGGTCCCGGTTGAGGTCGGCCACTCCGAAGCCGTCCACGTCGAGCTTTCGCACCCCATGACAGCGGGGGAGGCGCGCGCGATCTTGGCGTCCGCGCCGGGCATCGCCGTGGTGGACGAGCCCTTCGAATCGCGGTACCCTTTGCCTTTGCAGGCCGCCGGCCGCGACGAGGTGTTTGTCGGCAGAATCCGGAGCGACATCTCGCACCCGAACGGGATCGCGATGTGGATCGTCTCCGACAATCTGCGAAAGGGCGCCGCCCTGAACGCCGTGCAGGTGGCCGAGCTGCTTTTCGCCTGAGGTAGACGGATGCAACCGTTTGGCCGCCTCATTACCGCCATGGCCACGCCCTTTGCTGATGATGGCTCGGTGGACTATCCGCGCGCTCGCCAGCTCGCTGATGCGCTGCTCGCGTCGGGAACGCAGAGCCTCGTCATCGCGGGCACGACGGGCGAAGCGCCCACCATGACCCACCAGGAGAAGGCCCGGCTGTTTTCGGAGATCAAAGACGCCGTGGGCGATCGCGCGGCTGTCATCGCCGGGACGTGCGGGTACGACACGGCGGAGAGCGTGCGCTTCAGCCAGGAGGCCGAGCGCCTCGGGGTCGACGGTATTCTCGGGACGGTGCCCTGGTACAACAAGCCGCCCCAGGCCGGCCTCGAGCGGCATTTTCGCGCAATCGCCGACGCCGTCAGCATCCCGATCCTCCTCTACAACATTCCAAGCCGAACATCGACGAACATGCTTCCGGAGACGACGATCCGTCTGAGCCGCACTCCCAACATCGTCGGCGTGAAAGAGGCGAGCGGCAACATGGAGGCAATCGCCACCATCATTCGCGACGCCGAGCCGGGCTTCCGCGTGTGGAGCGGGGACGACGCCGTGACCCTCCCGATCCTGGCCCTCGGCGGCTACGGAGTCGTGAGCGTCGCGAGCCATCTGGTCGGGAGGCAGCTCGCTCGCATGATCGCATGCGCCGTCGAGGGCGTCCCGGAGGAGGCGGCACGGATCCACGCGTCGCTCTCACCCCTCTTTAGCGCCCTCTTTGCGACGACGAGTCCCATTCCGCTGAAGTACGCGCTGGCGCGCTGCGGCTTTTCGTGCGGCGGATTACGGCTGCCGCTGGTGGAGATCGACGAGCGGTCGGCGCAGGTCATGGATCGAGCGCTCGCCGGCATTACGGTCGACTTGCCCGCTCCCGCCCCCGCCTAACCCCGCGACGCGATCACCCGCCCATCCCCCTCGGAACGGGCGAGGGGTCCTGTCGCCGCAGGGCGCAGGCGTCGCGGTACGCCTCGACGTAGCGCGCCGCCGACGCGCCCCACGAGAAATCCTGGCGCATGCCGCGCTCCTGAATTCCGCGCCACCGCTCGGCGTCGCGATACACCTCCAGGGCGCGCCCAACCGCGAAGGTGAGCGCGGTCGCGTCATAGCGACGAAAGACAAAACCGGTCCCCCGCTGTGTCGACGGCTGGTAGTCCTGGACCGTGTCAGCCAGGCCTCCGGTGGCCCGCACGATCGGCACCGTCCCATACCGGAGCGCGATCATCTGCCCCAGTCCGCACGGCTCGAATCGAGACGGCATCAGGAACGCGTCGGCGCCGGCGTAGATCCGCTGAGCGAGCGCCTCGTCAAAGGTCAGGTTCACGGCTATGCGCGCCCGGTTGTGGGACGCAAGGACGCGAAAGAGGTCGTGATACCGTTGGTCTCCGGTACCCAGGACCACGACCTGAACATTCGCCTCGGCCGTGAGGGGCTCCAGCACCTCAGCGACGAGGTCGAATCCCTTCTGGTCGGCCAGTCGGCCGATCAGTGCGACCACCGGCGTGCGGGGGTTTACGTCGAACCCCATCTCGCGCTGCAACGCAGCTTTACACGCCGCCTTTCCCCGGACGTCGTCGGCTGAGTAGTTCATGGCAATGTGCGGATCCCGAGCAGGATCGAAGGTCTCGTAGTCGATCCCGTTCAGAATGCCCCGGAGCTGATTCTGCCGTGACGTCAGAAGCCCGTCGAGACCCTCGCCGAACTCGGGCGTCGTGATTTCGTGAGCGTATTGCTCACTCACGGTGCTGATGAGATCCGCGAACTGGATCCCCTGGCTCATGAGGTCGGCGCCGCCGTCTCCGCGCTTCCGAAGCGTGGCCGGATCGACCCACGGCGGTCCGAGCTTTCCCGGGTCGAAGGCCCCCTGATAGGCGAGGTTGTGGATCGTCAGCAGCGATGCCGACGCCCGCGCCCGTTGCGGAAGATCGCGTCGCGTTCGAAGCCAGTAGGGAATCACCGCCGTGTGCCAATCGTTGCAGTGGATGACCTCGGGCTCCCAATCCACAGCGTCCAACACCGAGAGCGCAGCCCAGCAGAAATACAGGAATCGTTCGGTGTCGTCCGGAAAGCCGTACACGCCGTCGCGGTCGAAGAAGCGGTTGCTGGCAATCAGGTACACCGTCACGGCGCCCATCTTCGATTCGTACAGCTCCGCCGGGGCGTCGCTGCCCGGAACCGCGATCGCGCTGGCGTTGGTTCGCCGCACGCCGCGCGCATTGCGATCGATTTGCCGATAGAGCGGCATAACGACGCGTACGTCGTGGCCCATGGCGCACAGCGCCTTCGGGAGTGCGCCCGCCACGTCCGCGAGACCTCCCACCTTGACGAAGGGAGCGACCTCGGCGGCGACGAACAGGACCTTGACGGGAGCGGTCGCGTTCCGCGGGCCCGCGCTCAACTGGCGGCCGACCGACGACGCGGCTGCGCGCTCGTCGAGCTTTGAAACGTTCGCCAGTCGATGTCGGCGAACGGATTATCACGATCGTATAGCTCGTCGGCCAGCGCCCTCGCCCGCGCGTCGACGGTTCCGCTCTCGAGCGCCGACGCCAGACGATCGAACCGTTCGACGTGCCCCTCGAATCGCTCGATGGCGTACTCCCGCGCCTGGCCCGTGGTCACGAGGAATGGCCAATCGCTGCTCTGGAGCAACAGCGCTTCGCGCG
This sequence comes from Chloroflexota bacterium, assembly GCA_035652535.1. Lineage (NCBI taxonomy): Bacteria > Bacillati > Chloroflexota > Chloroflexota bacterium. The sequence goes on along the minus strand of DASRDP010000124.1, from coordinate 82,031 downwards.
CGGCCTGCTTGAGCACCGCCGCCTCCAGATCGTTCGCGTGGGTGTGTCGGTCGGCGATACATTCGATCCTGCGTTCGCGTTCATGGATCACGGGCCACATCCACTCCGTGTCGACGTTCTTCCAGGTGAAGTCGCCCCCGCCCTGGCCCCAGGAGCTCTCGGGAAGGGTGATGTGGTGCTCTGGAGGATGCAGCTGGACGAACTCGCTTGCCGTTGTCAGGTCGACGACGTCGCTCGCGGCGAGAAGCCGTAGCACCTCGCGCAGCCAGTCGGTACCTTCGAACCACCAGTGGCCGAACAGCTCGGTGTCGTAGGCGCAGCTCACGATGCCATAGCGACCGGTCTGCGCGTGGTAGCCTGCGACCAGGTCCTCCACGAGCTGGGCAAAGTGGCGCGCATGGCTATTCATCGCATCGCGCGCCCGATCGAAATCGTATTCCGCCTTGTCCGCCAGGTCCACTCGACGTCCGGTAATGCGCCAGTACCGCATCCCGGATACCCCGTCACGCTTGTGGAACTCTCGGTACGCGTAGTCGCCGGGATAGCCGTGCTCGGCGGACCAGACCTGCATGCCTGTGCGATTGTTGCGCGCGATGACAGCAACGTGCGTCGAGCCGACATAGTACGGCTCAAATGTGGTGCCATGGTGGGGTGTAGCCGGGCTCGAAAGCGGGACGGAGTAGCGCCGCGGGACGTCGCCGTAGGGTCCAATCGTGTCGCCCGCGGCCTTGCCCACGGGCGTGCCGCCCTCCACCGTGTGCGTTTCGCTGAAAAAGACCTGCAAATCGTAGTCGGCGAGGACCTCCTCCAGGCCTGCCTGGCGGATCGGGACGCCGTCGATGGTCACCGTCCGCGCGGGGCGGTACGCGCACTCGGGCAGCCAGATCGCGGTCGGGCGCCGACCGAAGATTCGGCGGTACGCATCGAGTCCTACCGCCACCTGCGCCGCCACGGATGACTCGCGCTCGAAGAGGGGCAGGTACCCGTGCGTGGCGGCTGACGTCGCGATCTCGATATGGCCGGAGTCCTGCAGGCTCTTGAAGGCCCCAACGACGTCTCCACCAAGCCGGTCGAGGTAGGTTTGCAGCGTCTCCGCGTACAGGGACCGATAGCGCGACGCCAAGGCCGCAAGCCGCTCCGAACCGGCGCGCTGATGCCGCGCAACGTCACTCGACGCCGCGTCGATCAGCCCGCGAATGTATTGCTCGAGGTGCTCGTTGACCAGCGGGTCACGAAGCTGCTCCACGAGGATTGGAGTGAGACCGATCGTCGACTTGAACGCGACTCCCTCATCGCGCAGGTCCCACAGTCCCCGAAGGAGCGGCACGTAGCACTCCGTCGCTGCCTCGTGGATCCACTCTTCTCCGTGCGGCCATCTCCCCGCCTGCCGACAGTACGGTAGGTGGGAGTGCAGTACGAAGGTAAACGCGCCAAGCTTCATCGCCATCTCCCTGTGCGGCCATCAGCTCATTGTCCCACGGGTCGCGCACTGAGCGCTACGGGCTTCGGGCACGCCTGAGGAGCGGGGCGCCGACTAAGCGCGCGCAGCGGTCCGCCGCGCGGGAATCTGGGTTTCGGTAGATCGGGCGATGATGGATTCGCCGCTCGGAACGACGGCGGATCCGCCGTAATCGCTCAGTCGCGCGCGCGCATCGATCATGCAATTCCGTCCGATCCGCACGCCGACCGGGATCTCCGCGCGCTTCCCCACGATGGTGATGCCGGCGTTGAGACGCTGGGGCTCGAGGCGATTGATGACGTTGGCCTCGCCGAATCCGACGATTGCGCCGCGCTCGACCCGAACCTCCTTATCGATGATCGAGCGGTCCACCACGGCGCCGGTCCCCACCACGGTGTCGGTCATCACAATCGAGTCCCGCACAATGGCGCCTGGCTCGATGATGACCCCTGGGGACAGGACCGAATGTTCGACTTGCCCGTAGATCGTGCAGCCGTGGCTGATGAGGCTGCGACTCACCCGCGCCTCGGACAGCACCCGGGCTGGTGGCCGCTCTTCGCTCCGAGTGTGGATGACCCATTCAGGATCGTAGAGGTCAAACTCGGGCGGATCTTCGACCAGCTCCATGTTCGCATCCCAGTAGCTCTCGATGGTCCCCACGTCGCGCCAATAGCCCTGGAAGCGGTACGCATAGACGCGGTCGCGATTCACCATGGACGGGATGATGTCGCGGCCGAAGTCGTGCGCCGTGCGCGCGGCCGCATCCTCGGCCAAGCGCTCGGCAAGGATGTCCTTTTCGAAGATGTAGATGCCCATGGACACCAGGTTGCTGCGGGGGTTTTTGGGCTTCTCATCGAACGAGAGCACGCGGCCGCGCTCGTCGGCAAAGAGCGTGCCGTATCGGCCGGCATCCTCGATCGGCACTTCGAACACGCCCACCGTTACGTCGGCCCCCCGGTCCTCGTGGAATTCCAGCATCCGGCGGTAATCCATGCGGTACACGTGGTCACCGGAAAGGATGAGAACGACCTCGTCTCGGTGCGTGGTGATGAAGGTGAGGTTCTGATTCACGGCGTCGGCCGTGCCTCGGTACCAGTCGGAGTCCCGACGGCCCAGGAATGGCTGAAGCAGGCGCACGCCACGATGGGTTCGATCCAGGTCCCACGGCCGGCCGATCCCAATGTGATCATTGAGCGAGTGGGGTCGATACTGGGTGAGGATGGCGACGTCGTAGATACCGGAGTTCACACAGTTGCTCAGGGTGAAGTCGATGATGCGGTACTTGCCGCCGAAGGGAACGGCCGGCTTCGCGCGCTCGCGCGAGAGAACGGACAGTCGCTCACCCTGGCCGCCGGCTAGGATCAGCGCCACAACGCTCCGCACGCCTGGATCCCTTAGGGAGCGAGGGCCAGCCGCGCGGGCTCAGCGCCCGACCGCTCGACCTCGACACCGATCATCAGGGACCGGACGGCGAGCGCCCGGATGAACGGGTGCAGAGGCTGCAACGGACGGAGGTCCTCGATGGTGACCGCGGCGGCGACGGCGCGGCGCGCCTCGACTTCCCGCCCGGTCCGCTGAAAGATGTAGGCGGTTTCCTCGAGTCGACGCCGGAGCCCCTTCAAGACTTTCGGCGGATACAGCTCCTTGGCGGCCTCGCGGATGATCCGCTCCTGACGGTCTTGTGGACTTTCCGGGGTCAGGATCAGCCGCGTCGCGGTAGATTCGGTCAACTGGCGCACCCATCGGCGCGTCGCGCTGGGCGGATCAAACCACGGTTCGATCTCGGGCTGTTCGAAGAGCCGCGGGGACTCGTCGACCAGGGTCGGATGCAGGCGCACTTCGATCGCGCTGATCTCGCGGTAGATCAGCGCCTGGCCAAATGGCTCATCCGGGTTGTCAATCACGTCCGACCACATGACGAACGCCGGTGGAATCGGGCGATGCGCCTCCCGCGACACGGATGCCGCCTCCTGGACGAGCTGCTTGGCGTAGTCGTGGGGTAGCTCGACCCACGCCGTCGGATCCTGCGCGCGCCGCGACTCTTCCAGCTCCGCGAAACGTTTGCGGGTCGTGTCGCGCACCGTGACGTCCACGAGACCCTCGAGGTCGTTCAACATCACGGCGATGAGGTAGATGCCCCCCAGTGGTCGCTCCGCCCCGAACCAGATCGCGCGCGATCCGCTTCCGTCGTATGCGCTGGCGATCACGCGGTAGATCGTCGCTGCTCGGCTCCCAACCGTTGCTGTGGTGGTCTCCGCCACCTTCTCCGGCTTTATGCCCTGGCTGGCCAGACGGTACAGGGAGCGTCGGGCCGCCTTTTTCACGGCTCGATCTCCGGACGTGGAGGCGACGCGATCCAGCGCATTCGCGGCTTCGACGTGGCGCACCGTCCCGAGGAGATCGGCAGCCACGGAGGCGACCGGGGGTCGGGCCGAGAGCGCGACCCGTTCCAGGAAGGGGGCGGCGGACGGCGCTTCGGTCAAACCCGGCGCGCGGAGCTGGGCGATCGCCTCGGGGTCGGACAACGATTGAAGCGCGTCGGCGAGGTCTTCGGGGTCTCGACCGTCGCGCAAGTCAGTGGCGATCGAAGGGGCCAATGCCTCGTCTCGCCCCGCGCTGTGGTCGCGAGCGCCCGGCTCAGGCATTGACGCTCCCCAGGGATCTCTTTGCCGATTATACCATCGGCATTTTTGCGTCCCCCCTCAGGGTCGCGAGGGCTGAGCGGCATACTGCGTCGGGTCCGCCACACCGGCGGCTACGAAACCCTGGCGGCGCTCGGCGCACTTGTTGCAGCGCCCGCAATGGTTGCCGTCAACGGGATCGATGCACGAGAAGGTCAAACCGAGGGGGAGCGCTGCGCCAGCCCGCACGACGTCCGGCTTGTGCATGCCGGCCAGTGGGCGATCGACCTCGATCGAGTGCGACAGGCCTTCGGAGAGCGACGTAGCCAATAACGTGAAGAACGAATCGGTCGCGTCGGGGAACGGATTTCCTGCCAGCACCCCCAGGGCGATGCGATGCATCCCATTGAGGGCACAGTAGACGGCCGTCTTGGCGACGAGGATGACGTTGCGTCCGGGTAGATAGACGGCTTCGTCGGGCGTGTCCGCCGAGGGCACGTCGGCGCCTCGCATGCTCCAGTGGGCACCGTAGACGTCGCTCATAGGAAACCGGAGCACGTGGACCGGCCGGAGCCGCGGAGAATCCAGCGCCTTCAGGAACCGTTCGAGCCACCGGAATTCGACCGATTCCCAGGCCGTCCCCGTCTGCACGTACACCGGTTGGATGCTCGCCCCATCGTCCAGCATGCGACTCAGCATCACCGCGCTGTCCAGACCGCCGCTCACCAGCGCACAGTGGACATCGTCGGGCACGGTGCGCCTCCGAAACGGTGTGTGGGAACAGGCTACTTTACCGGTGCATTGACCATAGTGCAAGATTAGGCATTCCCTTCCGTACACGAGGTGGCACGTGGAGCTTCGAGACCGCACTGCGCTCGTCACGGGAAGCGCGCTCCGAATAGGACGGGAGATCTGTTTGGCGCTCGCGGGCCGCGGCGCAAACGTGGTCATCAACTACCGCACGTCGGCCGAAGCCGCGGGCAAGCTGGTCGACGAGATAGCCGCTCGCGGTGGCGCTGCCATCGCGCTCCAGGGCGACGTTTCGCGCGGCGATGACGTACGACGGATTCGGGACCATGCCGCCCATCGGTTCGGACGAATCGACGCGCTGGTCAACAACGCATCGATCTACCCCAAAACGCCACTCGCGACGCTCACCGAGGAGCAGTGGGACGAGTCGATCGCCGTCAATCTCAAGGGGCCCTTTCTTTGCTGCCTCGAGATCGGACGCCACATGATCGCAAGTGGGGGCGGCGCCATCGTCAATCTCGCCGACTGGGCTGCGTATCGGCCCTATGCGGATTACCTGCCCTACCTCACCGCGAAAGGCGGGATAATCACGATGACGATGGCCTTCGCCCGCGAGCTGGCGCCAACCGTTCGCGTGAACGCCATAGCTCCGGGCCCCATCGCGCCGCCACTTGATCTTTCCGCTGCCGAGACGGAGGAAGCCCGAGCCGGCACGCTTTTGGGCCGCTGGGGATCGCCGCGCGACATCGCGGCGGCGACGCTCTTCCTGATCGAGGGGTCGGACTTCATCACCGGCGCCATCTTGCCCGTCGATGGCGGGCGCCTCGTGGCGTGAGAGGGGCGATCGTGTATCGAGTCACAACCGAGATCCACTTCGCATACGGTCATCGACTCATGAACTACGACGGCAAATGCGCCCATCCCCACGGGCACAATGCCCGGGTGGAGGTGGAGCTGGCGACGGAAGAACTGGACGCGGCCGATATCGCCACCGACTTCACGGTCCTCAAGCACGCCATTCAGGACTGGATCGACGAACACGTCGACCACAAGATGGTGCTCCGACGGGATGACCCGCTCTTGCCCGTCCTGATCGAGATGAACGAGCCCGTGTACGTGATGGACCGGAACCCCACCGCGGAATGCCTGGCCGAGCTGATCTACGACATCGCGGCCGAGCACCACTTCCCGGTCGCGGCCGTGCGCTTCTGGGAATCTCCAACGTCGTTCGCCACGTACACCCCAAGCCGCGCACCCTACACGGGTGCGCTGACGGAGGAAGATCAAGATGACTGAGCCATCGGACGTTCGGGCCGTGGCAAGTGAAGAGCAGCGCGCAGCCGAGGCTGAGGAAATCCCCAGCCGCATCTTGGTTGTCGCGGCCCACCCCGATGACGCCGAGTTCGGGTGTGGAGGAACTGTCGCCAAGTGGGTGCGGCAGGGCTCGACCGCCTTCTATCTGATCTGCACCAACGGTGACAAGGGGAGCGACGAGTTTGGCGTGGACCCAGAAGAGCTGGCGGCCCGACGCGAGCGCGAGCAGCGCGCGGCCGCCGCCGTGATCGGCGTCAGCGAGGTGGCATTCCTTCCCCGCCGCGACGGCGAACTGGTGTACGGAATCGACCTCCGGGGCGACGTCGTCCGCTGGATTCGAACGTGGAAGCCGGACGCCGTGTTCACCCACGATCCGTCCACCATCATCACCTCGACGGGCTATGTGAACCACGCCGACCACCGGGCGGCCGGACAGGCCGCGGTCGACGCCGTGTATCCCTTCTCCCGCAGTCCGCTGCAGTACCCGGAGCAGATCGCCGCCGGGCTGCAGCCGCATTCAGTCCCACAGCTCTACCTGTGGGGCGCCAATGATCCGAACTATTTCGTGGACGTGAGCGATTCCGTCTCGTGCAAGGTGGACGCGCTGCGTCATCACGAGAGTCAGTTCGGCGACTTCGATCGAGTGGCCGAATTCGCCAAGGAACGCCTGCGAAAGGCCGGGGAAGATCACGGGGTCGAATACGCCGAGACCTTCCGCCGGGTCCTCTTCCGCCGGTAACCGCGGACCGGAGTCGAGCGGCGTCGGGCGCGTGGCTCTATCCGCCGTAGAGGGCTCGGTACGTCGCGTAAATCTCGTAGATGGAGCGCACGTAGGTTCGCGTCTCCGGGTAATCGATGTTCGTCACGAAGTCGTCGGGATCGATGCCTGCATTCCCGTTGGTCCAGCGCCGCGCGTTGCCCGGCCCGGCGTTGTAGGCGGCGAGAGCAAGCAGGGGGCGGTCGTTGAATGAGCGCTGCTGTTGCCCGAGGTACCACGCGCCAAATGCCACGCTGATCGTCGGTCGATAGAGATCGGTTGGCCGAAAATCGGCTTTGCCGAGCCCGCGCGCGATGTCGGCGCCGGTCGGCTGGGTCACCTGACTCAATCCGTAGGCCGGCGATCCCGAGCGCGCCATCGGGTCGAACCAGCTCTCCTCCCGCAACAGCGCGAGCAGGACGTATGGATCGAGGCCGTTCTGCATCGATTGGTCCTGGACCAGGTCCGCAAAGGCCTGCGGATATGCGATGCGGCGGAGGCAATCGGGCGCGGACTCGAGCGAGCCCGCCGGACTCACACTGGCGAGACGATTTGCGGCGTAGATCGCCGGGGAGAACATGCCCGAATCGGTCAGCGCTCGCGCCAGCGCGAAGAGCGCGTGGGGCTGGCTCGCGGAGTCTCGGGCAGCGTCGAGCGCTTCGGACTCGGCGGCGGCGGACAGACCGACGGCGGAAAGCCGGCGGATCCGGTCGATGGCGGCGGGCTGACCCGCGGCCTCCTGCGCGTCAGATGCCCACGAGTCGAGCCAGCTCGCGCATGCGGAATCGTCTCCAGACTTCGGAGGCGGAGGAGAGAGCCGCGCCGCGCGCTGCGCGACAAGGGGCTCAGCTCCCAGGCCGCGCTTCACGACATCCGCGGCGCGCAAACCGTCGTATGACCATGGAGCGGCGCGCGCGGCGTCGGCGAGATCGGTGGCACCACCGTCGTCTCGATCCTGAAGTCGCGCCCGCCCCCGGGCGAACAGCGCCCGCGCACGGACCGTGCTCGACGAGGTGAGGTCCGCGATGCGCTTCCACGCCGCTTCTGCGCCGACCCGGTCGCCGCTCCCGAGCCGCAGCGCCGCCGCTCGGAACAGCGACGATGTCGCTTCGTCGCTCGCGGGAAACGCATCGGCAACGGATTCGTAGGCGGCAATCGCATTCTGCGCCGAATCAGTCGCCTCGACGATTTGGGCCGCTTGCTGGAGCGCCGTCGCTGCGAGGGGATGGCCGGGAAACTCGCGGGCCATCGAGCGAAGCTCCGCGCCCTCCTCGGTCGCGTCCCCGAGCGCCCCTTGCGCCAGGGCGGCATAGTACCGCGCCGGCGCCGCGTTCGGGCCGTCGGGTGCGACGGATGCGAACGCATCGATCGCATCGGACGGATTCCCGCTCGCCAGCAGCACGCGACCGCGCACGAAGTCGCTCACCAGGCCCGCAAATCCATCATCTTCCAGGGCAGACAGCGCGGACGACGATTCGCCGCTCGTCGGGTAGTCGCTGGCAATCTGCGCGTACACGCTTGCCGCGTCGCTGACGGCGCCTGCCGCGTCCTGCGCCCGGGCAAGCGTCAGTAGGACGGCCGGCCGGCGCGCCTCACTCCCCATGCGGACCAGCTCGCCATTGAACCAGATGGGCTCGTGGTTCGATTCGACCTGCGCCGCGATGTCCGCTGCCCGCTGCAACGACGAAACCGCGCCCGCGGGATCGCCAAGATCCAGCAATATCGACCCCATCCGAGCTGCAGCGGCTACCTGCCATAGGCGACTCATCGGCCGTGCGAGCGCCTGCGCATACGCGTCGACTGCGCCCTGCGCATCGCCCTCGGTTTGATAGATCTGGCCTTTGAGGAAACCGGCATACCCGTCCGCCGGGTTCAGCGCGAGGGTCGTGTCCAGGTCCGCCAGGGCTTGATTCGAATCGCCCAGCGCTTCATTCGCCCGCGCCCGCACGAGATACGCGTCTGCGGCATCGGATCGCCGCTGGATGGCAAACGTCGCGAGATCTATGGCCCCCCGGTAGTCACCCCCGTCGATCATCGCAGCGCTCCCCTCAATCGCCGATTGCACCGCGGAAGATGGCTGCGTTTGGATCGCCTGGTGATACGATGCCACGGCGTTTGCAAGCTCGCCATTGAGCCGCTGCTGCCGAGCGCGGAGGAGCGGGTCCGACACCGAGGGAGTTGGCGTGGCGCCCGACGGGATCAGCGTAGGGCGGCCCACGGTCGGCGTGGGCGCGTCGCGGACGGTGTCCGGATGCAGCAACACCGTCGGCAGGGTGATGTTCAGCGCCGGCAGCGCGATTGGACGCGACCCTTGCAGCAAAAACGATACGGCGATCGCCGCGCAGAGGAGGCTCGATGCGCCGGGGCGGGGATTGGGAGAGCTGTGCCGCGCCATAGGGGGATCGCCAGAGTGAAAGTCGCCGGGCCGGGCCTGCGGGCCCGCATCGCTGACCTGGCGGATGCGTCCGCAACCCGTTAGGGGGCCAGTATAGCAGGAGACGCCGTCCGCGGACTCCCTTGCGCGGCACGAGCGAGGGAGGCTATGAAGAGAATCACACCCTTGGGCGTCCAACAACGCGATGATTTTGCGAAGGGGGCTGGAATCCCATGATGTCACCATCCGAGCTGCCCGTTCCGCGGTTCTCTCTCGCCGAGCGGGACCGGCGATGGGCCGCAGTACGCAAGAGGATGGCGGAGCAGGGCGTGGACGCCCTCGTCTGCGTCTACCACACGGGACACCACAATCACTGGCAGGCGGACCTGCAGTACCTGTCGCAGATCGGCGGCAACAACGTCGACGCGTCGCTCGTGTTCCCGCTGGAGGGCGAGCCGACCGGCTTCGTCATCAATCCGTACTACGAGGGGCCCGCGGCGCGTGATTGGATGAGCGATTTTCGGGTCACGCGACGCGCGTGGGGAGACCTCATCGCGGAACGGATCAAGGAGCTGGGGCTCGAAAAGGGAACCATCGCCATCTCTGGGCTGCGGGACCACCTCCGCGCCCCCGAGGGGATCGTTCCTTCAGGGACGCTCGATCGCATTCGTGAGCTTGTCCCGAACGCGGCGATCGTCAACGGAACGTGGATCTGCCAGGAGCCCCGAATGGTGAAGAGCGCCGAGGAGATTCGGTTCCTGGAGAAATCGGTCGAGTTGATCGAGCGCTCCGTCGACGCAATGTACCGAACGGCGCGTCCCGGCGTACGGGAGAGCGAAGTGTATGCGTGGATGATTTGGGAACAGATCGCCAACGGCGGCGATATGCCCACGCTGCTGTCGTGGCTATCGGGCCCCTGGGGCCGCGTCTCCCAGCGGCTGCTCCAAGCCACGACGCGTCTGCTCCAAAAAGACGACATGATCTTCAACGAGATCGAGGCGAGATACGGCGGCTACTGTGCGCAGCAGGTCCAGCCGATGTGCGTGGGGCGCATCCCACCCGAAGTCGAGGAGCAATTCAAGTGGCAAGGCGAGGCGTTTGAAGCCGTGCGCGAGATCATGCGCCCGGGCACGACGTTCGACGAGCTGATTCACGCGGCCGAGATCGTGGGCCGAAAGTCCGATCGGTTCGAATCGAGCCTCACCCTGCATGGTCGCGGGCTCGGAGAGGATTGGCCGCTCCTCATGGGCCGGTATTCTCCCGAGGTCGGGCAGATGCAGCTTCAGGAGCGAATGGTGTTCATCATGAAGCCGACCGTTCGTCGCAAAAACGCCCAGCTGCGGGGCGAAGGCATCGTGTGGGGCGATACGATCGAGGTGACCTCATCGGGCGGCCGGCGCCTGGGAAAGCGCCCACGCGCGTTTCTCCAGATCGAGGACCTCTGAGCCACGCGTCGAGGAGGGCAGCCGGCAGGCGGCTGCCCTCCCACTGCACGTTCAGGCAGTTGTGAGCTGCACGCGCGAATCGAGCTGAATCCAGACCTGATTTGCGGGCGAGTCGCCCTCCCAGTAGGCGAGCGCCCAGCCTTCCTCTTGCTGCGTGACGCGGTACCACTCACCGGGCTGCGCCACCCATAACGGATCCATGTTGACCGAGAAGGCCTGGGTCGGGGCGAATACGACGAGCCAGAGCTGCTGGGCCGGTGGCCGCGCAGATGGAACGTGGGTCGGCGTCAGCTCGACCCGGGCGTCGAGCTGGATCCACACCGACCACTCCGGCGTGTCCCCCTCCCAGATGGCGAGCGCCCAGCCGCCTTCCTGGCGAACGACGTAGTACCACTCATCTGGCTGCGCGACCCATAACGGCGCGTTGGTCACCGAATACGCCTGCGTTGGAGCCAGTATGTGCAGCCACAGTGGGCCGGAGACGGGCGGCTGCGCAGGCGGGGGAGGAGGCGGCGCCGGGACCGCGGTCGGCGTCGGCAGGGCGGCCGGAGTCGCCGTTGGCTGCCCGGGAGCGGGCGGTTGCGGAGGCGGCGGCGGTGGCGGCAGGACCGGAACACCAACGAAATCCACGTTGTTGGTCTCGTCCGTCTCCGTGACCTGGTTCGCCGGATCGACGACCACGCCATTGGTGATAACGGGCGTGTCGCCCGTCGCCACGAGGCCGATGACCAGGGACGCGCTACCGCCCGCTGGGACACTGGGGACGGGACAGACGATTTCGACCAGCGTGACGCGGCACCCGGGCGGCACGAGTCCAGGGGCGGCGCCAGGTGGGATTACGTCGCTGAGCGTCGTCGCGGCTGATGGCGCAGCGCCCTCGTTGCTGATCGTCACGTTGAACAAGACCTGCGCTCCCGCTGGCACGGGAACCGGGGGCGCGGTCACCGCGACGGTCAGGTCGGGCAGCCCCGGCGGTGGATTGAGCACGGGGGTCGGCGTCGGCGTGGACGTCGGCGTATCGGTTAGCCCCGGCGTGAGCGTGATTGTGGGGGTCGGGGTCGGCGTGTCTGACGGCTGTTCCGCGACCGCGGAGTGGGCGAACGGGCCGAGGAGGAACGGGATCGATCCAAAAAGCAGAACGGAAAAGAGCACGCTTCGAAGCATCGTACATCTCCACATGCACATGAACCAAAGTCCCAGCTACGTATTCAAACGCATCAGCCGCAATTGAGTTACAGCTTTTAGGCAGAATAGTTATCTAACATCCCGTTCACACATGGTTCACGGTTTATGAATCGGCTGCACGCGACACGGTATTGACCAAGTAGCTGCCGTCACCCGCAACAATCGCGCGCCGAATTCCCGCGGCGACGACGCTCTTTGCGCCTGCGACGGCCGTCGGAAGATCGTCGCCGCGGGCGAGGCAGGCCGCGATGGCCGCGGAGAAGGCGCATCCGGTGCCGTGCACCGCCTGCACCGCGTATCGTGGCCCGCTGAACTCCCGAAAGCCGTGTCCGTCGAAGAGCACGTCGATGGCCGCGTCCGCGTCCCTCGCATGCCCCCCTTTCACCACGACCGCGCCCGGCCCGAGCGCGTGAAGGTGACGGGCCACATCGCGAATTGCGGTCGGCGTTCGAGCCGATCGCCCGGTCAGCGCTTCGGCCTCGTCGATGTTCGGCGTCACGACGGTGGCTAGGGGCAACAGCTGGGAGACGAGAGCCGATAGCCCGTCATGGTCGAGCAGCCGCCTCCCCGTCGTCGCGACGAGGACCGGATCGATCACGAGCGGCTGGAGCCCGTGCTCGCGCACCTTCGCGGCGACCATCTCGACGACGCCCCGTTCCGCGAGCATGCCCGTCTTCGTCGCGCCGATGCCGAAGTCCTGCGCCACGGCATCGATCTGTCCACCCACGAATTCGGGATGAACGGGCAGCACGTCGATGACGCCGCGGGGGTTCTGCGCGGTGAGCGCGGTGACTGCGCATACGCCATGGACACCGAGCAGGGCGAAGGTCCGCAAATCGGCTTGAACGCCGGCCCCACCGGACGAATCCGACCCGGCGATCGTGAGGGCGACCCCGGGGCGCTGGGGGTCGATCGGCTTCATGGGCTCGCCGCTGGCGACTGCGCGCGATCAGAGCTTGTAGAGCCGCGCGGCGTTGCCCCACAGCATCTGTTCGCGCTCGTCGTCGGGAACTCCAGCAAAACTTCGCTCGATCTGCGTCCGCGACTCGGGCCAGGTGGAGGTCTCGAGGGGGAAGTTCGTGGACCACATGATGTTGGCCGAGCCGATGAACCCGCGCGTAAGGATTCCGGCGCGGCCGTACCAGCCCGTGAGGTAACACTGCCGCTTGAACATCTCCGATGGCGTGAGGTCGTATCCCTCGAGGTGCAGCCCATCTTCTCGCGCCTGCTGGTCGGCAAACTCGAGCTGATAGGCGCCCCAGCCCAGGGAGCTCTCCGCGAAGACCACGCGGAGAGCGGGGTGGCGCAGCAGAATCCGCGAGACCAGAAGATTCACCACGATGGACACCGTGCTCGCCGACCGAGCGATTGACGTGAACGCGGCCGCGATTCGAGGCGGCATGTCCGACGCGGCAGGCACCTGGATCGACGCCGCGGAGCCAGAATGGAAGCACACGGGCACCCGCAATCGCTCGCACGCCGCCCACAACGGATCGTACTCGGGCCCGTTGATGTGAGGAACGTCGCGCAGCTCCATCGGTATCGCGGGATAGATCAAACCCCGATGGCCGCGATCCACCGCCCGATCCAGCTCCGCCACGGCGGCGGCGATGGGGTAGAGCGGAACGATGCACTGGGGAATGAACCGCTCGCTCGTCGAGGCCCACTCATCGATCACCCAATCGTTGTACGCCTGGACACAAGCAAGCTCGAGGGCCGGATCGGTGATCCGACCAAACGTCTCTCCCCCAACCCCCGCAACTGTCGGATACAGCACCGAGGCGTCGACGCCGTCAGCATCCATCGCCTTCAATCGCTCCACGGGGTCCCACGCGGCCCGAGGCACGTCTGACCAGCTCCGCGGCGCGGCGCGACGATCGGCACAAAGCGCCCCCGCGGATGCCACGCCGGAAATGGGGATCGGGACCCCATCGACCACCCACCTCTCGCGTCCGTCACGCGCGGCGATGTGGGGGACACGATCTCCCCAGGATCTCGAAAGGCGCTCCGTCCAGACTCGGGGGTGCTCCTGAACGTGGTCGTCGACGCTGATCAGGCCAAACTTCCGCACCATCGGTTGAAAAACCCCCAAAGCCCCTCGCTCGGGCTTCGATCAAGCGAGCCGATACAGCCGGAGCGCGTTTTCGTAGAGAAGCTTCTTGCGCTCGTCGTCGGGCACGCCGGCCACCACGCGCTCTACGTGCTCCCACGAATCGGGATAGGTGGACGTGATGTGTGGATAGTCGGATTCCCACATGATATTGTCGACCCCGATGAACTCCCGCAGCTCGATTCCCGACCGTTCGAACCAGAAGTCGACGTAGATCTGGCGCCGGAACGCGTCGCTGGGGCGGCTTAGGACTCCCTCGGTCCACAGTCGACGCCGCTCCCACTCGTGGTCGCAGGCCTCGAGGACGTATGCCATCCATCCCATCCCAGTCTCGGCGCAGGCCCATTTGAGACGCGGATATCGGTCGAGGATTCCCGTCAGCAGGAGATACGGGATGAGCTGCGACGGCGTTGCGCAGAGCCGACCGGTCGACACCGTATGAAACTGCCGCGTCGAAAACCCTTCCCATCTCGGCACCGCCAGCTCGCTGGCCAGGCCGGCCGAGCCGTGCCAGTTGATCGGGATGTTCATCTCCTGGCACGCCGCCCAGAGGGGATCCCAGTACGGATCGTTCAGGTGCCTGGCGCCCTTCAAGGCCATCCCTGGCTCCGCCAAGATCACGATCCCCCGATGTCCATGGTCGACCGCCCGCTGGACCTGCGCCACGACGCTCTCTATAGGGCTGAGGTACGGAATGATCGCCACGGGAATGTACCGGTCGCTGTACCTGGCCCACTCGCCGAGCGCGTCGTTATATGCCTGTACGCACGCCATCTCGTATTCCGGGTCGCCGAAGCAGAAGTTGAACCCTTGAATCGGCGTGTTGGGGAACAGCACCTCGGCGTCGATGCCATCTTCGTCGAGCGCACGCAGACGCGCCGCCGGGTCGTACACCTTCCGGGGGACCTCCTCCCACCGCTTGGGGTAGTAGCGTTTCTCGTGCATCGCCGCGGGGCAATTGACGACACCGCCGCTCTGCAGCTTGCCGTTGACGGTCCAACGCTCGACCCGCTCTCCGTGGTCCTCGACCTCCACAACCTGGGGGATGCGATCTCCCCACTTCGCCTCAGACATCCGACTGGTGAACGCGTCTCGGTCGAGCTGGCCGTGTGAATCACAGCTCACCAGGCCGTACTTGATCTCCATATGGTTCTCGCCTCCGTCACGGCGATCCATCGGCACTCGTTGAGTGCCGAAGTGCAACTTAGCGCGATTCTTGCGTCTCCTCGCGGTACAGCGCCAGCGCCTTCATTGCGGGCCAGTCGCTGATGGAATAGAGGATCGCGTCCGTATCGGACGCGTTCTCGTGAGCGTGCCAGGTCCACGGTGGCACGATGAAGATGTCACCCTGGGACCACTCAAATCGCTCACCCTCGATCGTCGTCACGCCGCTCCCGCGATACGCGTGGTAGATCGTCGTGCTGTTGTGTCGGTGGGTGCCGGCCTTCTGCCGCGGATTGAAAAGCTGGATCTCGCAGGCGTACGTCGGCAGCGTCGGCCCCCCCGTCAGCGGGTTCGTGAAGGTGAGCTGCAACCCATCGCAAGGATGACCCTCGATCTCTTGCTCGCGCAATGCCGTGAGCGCCGCGTACGTTTCCGCCCACGGATACCGGTGCGGAGGCGGGGTGGGCCTATCCCACCCGATCCAGGACGGCTTGGCATGGGCGACGAGACGGTTCGAATAACCCTCCGGCAGCTCGATGGGCTGCTGATCCTGGCCGAAGCGCTCGTTCATGCCCTTGCCGATGCCCACGAGCCGCGTGTCCATCCCGTCCAGCCAGATGGCCGGCTCGTTGCCTCCGTTGTGGTGGTCATGCCAGCTCCAATTGGGTGTGGTCACCACGTCTCCGGAAGACATGGGAAACGATTCGCCGTCCACGACGAACTCCGCCCCGGTGGGCGCCTGCAGCACGAAGCGCGTCTCGCTGACCAGGTTGCGATGCGCCTTCGTCCGCTCTCCAGGCATGAGGCATTGCACCGAAAAGTGGAGGGTGTTGCTCATGCGGCCGCTGAGGCCAGGGTTCTTGAGCTGAATCGTACGCATGGCGACGGCGTCGATAGGGACGAGCGCAGCGGCGGTCGTGAGCGCCGTGTGAATGTCATCCCACTTCCAGATGCACGGCTTCACCTCCTCAGCCGGACCCCGCGACATGTTCCACATGCCGCCCATATGTCGCTCGCTGAGCCATCGATTAAAGTCGTCTAGCTCCATGGCCTCCTCCACCGCGCCCGGGCGCGCGGATCTCGAACCGAACGCAACGTCCGATGCGGTCAGTTCTTCAGATCGTCGAGATGGAAGAACTCGACAGCGTTCTGACAGACGAGTCGGTTCCGCTCGTCGTCCGGCACGCCGGCGAACATCTCGTCGAGGATCTCGCGCGAGTTGGGCCAGTTGCCGGCCGAATGCGGAAAGTCGTTGCCCCACATGGCATTCTTCACGCCTACATCGTGCCGGACCTTGACCCCCCAAGGATCATGGAGAAAGCCCCAGATGCAGTGGTCCTTGATGTATTCGCTCGGCCGTCGCTTCAGAGGGGGAAGCCCGTACTCGCGCTCGGCATAGTACCGGCATCGCTCGTAGATGTCGTCGACCTGCTCGTAGAAATAGGGGACCCAGCCGATCATCGTCTCGGCCCAGTAGATCCGCAGCTCCGGGAATCGATCGAAGACGCCCGCGAAAATGAGCTGGATCGCGTTCTGGCTGATCCCGCCCCCGAACCGGGTCAGGAGGCGCACCGGGTCGGTGCCGAATCCCGCCGCGGTTGGGTGCTTCGAGTATTGGAACACCGGCCCCTCGCGTCCAATGAAGCCGATGTGAACGGAGATGGGCATGTCGAGGTCGCACGCGGCCGCCCAGAAGCGATCGTCTTCCGCCGTCGGATAGCCCTTGCCACTGGGGAAGGAGTTGAGGGCCACGCCCTTTAGTCCCGCCTTCTTGCAGTACTCCATCTCCGCGACGGCGTCGTTCACGCTGGTGCTCGGGATGACGGGCATGGCGAGGAGGCGATCGCGGTCGACCGCGCAGTATTCCTCGGCGAGGAACTCATTGTAGGCGTGGATGACGGCCCGGTAGGCCTCGTCGTTGCCGATGCCGCGCCAGAAGCCCCCGTTGCCGGCCGAGGTGTACATCACCTCGGCGTCTACGCCGTCGAGGTCTTGCTCCTTCAGCCGCTGCTCGGGGCTCGCCGTCCCCGGCCCTTCACCGTAGCGAATGCCCGAGAGCTGGTGCTCCTGATATGGCTTTCCGGTCACGGCCAGGCCCAGAACGTAGAGCGGGCGATTCTCGACGATCACGCCGTGCCCGCCGTCCTCCAGCTCCACGAGCCGCGGCGCGTGGTCGCGATGCTTCGCCGGGACGCGCCCCGTCCATCGATTGGGCGCGATTTCGAGATGCGAGTCCGCGGATATGAGGCGATACGCGCGTGCCATCCTTCCCCCCTCGTTCGCCGCCCCGGGCAAGCGCCATGAGGAAGGCTGCACCCCGTGAGGTGCAGCCTTCCGTGTTACCCTCGGGGCTGTACGCGCGAGCGACGCGTCCTTACGCGCGCCCTGCGGCGACTGGCGCTTCCACCAGCGGTCGGTACTTCGCGTTGAGCCGAGCCCAGCCCTCGGCTCGCTGGATAGCCTTCTCGAGGGACTCCGGCCGCACAACCACGAAGGGCGGGCGGTTCGGGCCCTGATTGGCGTATCCGGTTCGACTGGCGCCCAGCTTACGGGCGTTGTCCTGCGGGCCGCCGAAGTCCTGGCTCCCGGTGGCGATGGCCTGGATGTCCCGCAGCACCTCTTTCGCCCCCTCGCCGTCATTCGCATCCGTGCAGTTCCGCAGCCTGAGCAGCGGCCATGGGCCCATGGAGACGTCCGTGGACCAGAAGCCCCGGGCCCCGAGCTCGTGGTACGGGTAGTACTGCATCTGATTGACGAACACGCTGATCTTCCCCTTCGTTACGTCAATCAAACGGATGAATTCCATCGTGGAACGATGGCTGTCCTTCATCGACACCACGTTCCGCTTCTCCGTGATCTTCGGAAACGCGGAGACGGGGATGTGGATGTTGTGCAACGGAGGATTGTGGTAGATCTGGATCGAGAGATTCGGAAAGTAGTCCGCTAGGTCGTGGTAGAACTGGATGGCGTTGTCCACCGTGGGCGGGTAGTAAAAGGGAACACCGGTGAAGATTCCTTCCGCCCCGAGGTCGCGCGCGATCTTCGCCTTGCGAACGACTTCGCGGCTATTGAGGCTCGTCACGCCGATGAACACGGGCACCCGCTTGTTCACGGCGTCGAGCGTCGCCTTGGTCATCGTCTTGAACTCGTTCTCGGTCAGGGTGTGGAACTCACCGTAGCTCCCCATCGCCGATACGACGTTGATGCCGTCGCGGATCAGCTTGTCCACACACTCCGTGAGGTTGTCGACGTCGACGGTGTCGTCTGAGTCAAGCCCTATCTCCACGTCCTTCGCGCATGCGGGGATCATGGCGTTCAGACCGTGGAGGTCTTCCGGTGTGTACACGGCGCGTCGCCTCCTCTCTCGATTCGCGCGCGTTCACGCGGCGCTTGCCGCGAGTATAGACCTGCTCGGAAAACGCGTCAACGCAAGCGGCGCGACAACCATGCCGTCTCGCTGCTCGTCGCGCGCGAGCCTGACTCGAGAGCGTGGAGTCTCGCGAGAGCGGTCGACTCAGCTCGCGCCGTCGCGCTCCTGGAGCGTCTTGCCGGCGAGGCGGACGCGATCCACGCGGACGAGGACGCCGAAGCCCTTTCGCTCCGGGTCCTTCTCCAATTCAACGGGGATCGTCCGCCCCATGATCTGTTCACGCATCGCGCCCTCGCGGTGGATCGTGGCCTGGCCGTAAAAGCG
Organism: Chloroflexota bacterium; assembly: GCA_035652535.1. Classification (NCBI taxonomy): domain Bacteria; kingdom Bacillati; phylum Chloroflexota; species Chloroflexota bacterium. Next base: position 63,158 of record DASRDP010000124.1, on the reverse strand, counting down.
GAGGAGCATTCCGCGGGACGTGCTTCGATACAAGACCACGATCTTGGGATTCTGGGCAACCTGCTCGATCTGCTCGGCCAGGCTGCGCTCCCACCATGCAAGGTGGTCCTTATCGAACACCATCATGCTGCCCTTGAAGGCGATGTCCGGCTGGCCCGAGCTGTCGGCCGTCGCGAGAAGGCAGGGGTTGCCATCCTCCAGCGCGTGATTCACCGCTTCTTCAAATTTCGACAGGTCGATCATGCGCGCACATTCCTCCACAAACCCTTTTGCGTGATTTACGCCTTCCGCCGATTATACGCACGGTGCGGAGCCCTGCATTCCCGCGGCACGACGATCACCCGCCGGCGACGACCAGGACGACGTTCCCCGTCGTCGCGTGCTGGGAGAGCACGTCGATCGCCGCGACCGTGTCCCGCCAGTCGGCGGCGTCCGAGTACGACACGGCGTCGGGAAGTCGACCGACGCGGTACACGGGCACGGCAACGCGACGGCTCCACCCGCCTCCATCGGCGATCCCGACGACCCGCGTCCCCACCTTCGGTCCGCCGCCGTCGGCCGCCGCGACGGCAACAATCCCAGCCACATCCCGACCCGGCCGCCAGCCATCCGGCCGCTGCTGGAGCAGGCTGATCTCACCGCGATTGACCGCGTATGCGTGGACATTCACGAGGACGTCCTGCGGTCCGACCTCGGGCTCTGGTAGGTCGCGGAGGGCTAACCCACCCGGAGCACTCGGTCGGTGATGTATCCAAGCATCACATCGTCCTACGACTCAACCCAGTGCCACTCGTGGACGTTCCAGTAATCGGTCGTCGCGGGAGCGCCGGTCTGCTCCGGCCCCTTGAGATCGGCTTCGGCCGCCAAGACGTAGATGTTGTAATAGAGCGGAAACGCCGGGGCTTCCTCGCTGAGGATTCGCATCGCGTCCGCCACCGCCCGACGGCGGTCGGCCGGATCGAGCGTGGAGTTGTATGCGTCGTAGTCTGCGTTATACGCGGCGTTCGACCATCCACCCCGGTTGCTGCCGCTCCACCGGTTCGCCGGCGTGCCGATCTGGCTGCTGATGAAGTTCTCCATCATTGCCCGCTCCGTGCTATCGCCGGAGCCGGGCATGTTGATGCCCGGAAACGTGTTGCGCACCTCGTTGACCCGCACCTGCTCGTTCGGCAGAACGGTGAGCTGCACGTCGATCCCGGCTCTGTTCCACGAGTCCGTCATGACCTGGCCAACGCGCTCGTAATCGACGCTGTTGAGGACCTGGAAGTCGAGACGGAACCGCTGGCCTGACGCGTCGGCGAAATAGCCGTCCCGATCTTTGGTGAATCCGGCCTCGTTCATGCCCTGCTCGACGCGCCGCGGGTCATAGGGGTATTTCGTGATCGCGGCCTCGACGTCGCCGTAGTAAGAAATCTGCCGCGACACGAACGTGTCGGCGACGGAGCTTGCGCCGTCGTAGAGCGCCTCGATGATGGCAGGCTTGTCGATGCCGTACATCAGCGCCCTTCGCACCCGTACATCCGCGAGCGCGGGCATCTTGAGGTACTCCGGTCGAAACTGCACCTGGTTGAACAGGGGGGCCGTTGGGTCCAGAAAGACCTTGCCCTTGCCGGCGCTCTCCCACTGCGTCCTGAGGGTCTGCCCGTGGTTGAATCGCAACGTCGTCCGCGCCGCGTACTGGATATCGCCCGTCAGTACGTTGGCCATGATGGCGTTTTCGTCATCCATGATGCGTTCGATGATCCGATCGATCTTCGGGCGCCCGAGTGCGTGGCCGTCAAAAGCGGCGCCATCCAGCTCGATGCCGTGCTGCCAGGCCGTGAGCTTGAAAGGTCCGGCCCCGATGTAGTCGTTTGTCCAGAACGAGTTGTTGAGAAAGGCGTCCCGCGTGGACGCGTCCTGCTGAAACGTGGCGTATGGGCCCGCAAGGATGTGCTGCGGAAGCGGGTCGAGGGTGCGATCGGTCATCGTCGCCGCGTCAGGATACGGCGCGCTCCAGCGGATCAGGAGCGTGCGGGGGTCCATGGCTTCAACCGAGTCCATCTTGTCCTGCGGGGTGGAGGAGAATGGCCCTTCAACCGTGGTATAGACCCGCCAGGCGAACACGAAGTCGGCGGCGGTGAGGGGCTCGCCGTCCTGCCAGGTGAGATTGGGACGCAATCGGTAGGTTGTCTCCATGCGTCCGTCGGGAAAAACGCGCCAGCTATCGGTATTGAGCTGCGGGAGCGCTTCCGCGAGGTAGGGCTGCGTGGTGCCGGAGGCATCCACCAGGGCGAGGTCCGCGTTGAAGAGGCGCTTGGTCCGCCAAGACCCGCCCTGGGCGAGGATCTTCGGCGCAAGGTCGATCGGCTCGTGCCGGTCCACCACCACCAGAGTCTTCGTCGGGGCGGGCTTGGGCGCCTGATTTGCACCGGGTACCGGTCCGCTTGTCGGAGCCGCTGCGCACGCCCCGGCCAAGAGGAGGAGCGCCAGGCCAAACGCCGAAGTTCTGACGTTCATCGCCCACCTCCACGTGGAACATCAGGCCCCGTACGCCCTTAGCCGCCGTAGTTCCACCCAGTATCGCGCATCAAGAGAGGTGGAGCGGGGTTCTCGTGGACTCCGGCCTCCACGACCTCTCCGATGAAAAGGTGGTGATCGCCCTGCTCCACGACGTCCACGAGCCGGCATTCCCAGTAAGCGGGCACCTCGTTGATGATCGGCGCGCCTGTCGCTCCCGGCCGGATCGTGACGGACCCGAGCCGGTTTCCCTCCGGGTGGACGGTCATGAAGAATTCCTGGGCCACATCCTTCTGGCTTGCGCTGAGCACGTTGATGGCGAAGTGGCCGGCGGCCCGAACCGTTGCGTACGGATGCGTGTCGAGCTTGATCCCCACGGCCACCAGGGGCGGCTTGAACGACGTCTGGGTGACCCAGTTGACCGTAGCCGACGCGACATCGTCGCCGTTCTTTGCCGTCAGAACGAACAGCCCGTAGGGGATCATTCGGAGCGCTTGTTTTTTCGCGGCCTCGTCCAACGTCTCCTCCGTAGCGCTATTGGGATACGAATCGACCGGCCACACCCGGCCTCTCGAACGTTGCGACCTGCTTCGACAAGCCCAATGGCGAACTTGCCCAGAATTGTCTCACGCGTCGCACTACGACGCCGCGACCTCTTCCTCGCGATAGAGGCCGAGCGCCTTGAGCGCGGGCCAGTCGTCCATGGAATACAGGACCGCGTCCTCGCTCGATCGATTCTCGTGGTAATGGCCCGTCCACGGCGGCACGACGAAGATGTCGCCCTTGGTCCACTCGAGCACTTCCCCGTCGACGACGGTGACGCCGGACCCTCGGAACACCTGATAGATGGTCGTGCTGATGTGCCTGTGCGCCTTCGTCTTCAGGTTGGGGGGGAGAAGCTGCAGCTCGCAGGCGAACGTCGGCAGCGTCGGACCGCCGGTCATCGGGTTCGTGTACGTGAGCTGTAGGCCGTCGAATGGATCTCCATCGGTCTCGCTCTCCCGAAGGGCGTCGAGCGTCGCTTGCGTATCCTTCCAGGAGTACCGAAACGCCGGCGGCTGCTCCTCAGCCTTGGCCCATGAAGGCTTCACGTGCCCCAGCGTGGAGGCCGAGTAGCCGATCGGTCGCAGGATGTCTTGCGTGGGCTTCGGGAACCCCTCGCCCAAGAGCTTCCCCATCGCGGTGAGCCGGATGTCGAGGCCGTCCAGCCACATGATCGGATGGTCGCTATGGTTGTAGTGGTCGTGCCAGCACCAGCTCGGCGTCGTGATGAAATCGCCCTCCTCCATGGGGAGCGGTTCACCGTTGACGACGGTGGCCGCGTCCGGCGAGCCCTGAATCACGAAGCGGACCGCGGCCGCCGTGTGTCGGTGAGCCTCGGCAACCTCGCCAGGCATGACACACTGGATCGACATGTGGATCGTATTGCTCATCCGGTCGCCCATGCTCGGATTACGAAGCTGGATTGTGCGACGGCCCGTCTGGTCCATCGGAACGATCCGGGTGGCCGCCATCAGCCCCTCGTAGATCTCGGACCACTTCCAGAGGTAGGGCTTGAACTCGGCGCGCTCGCCCATCCCACGCCAGTGGCCGTTTAAATGCCGCTCCGCAAGCCAGGCGTCCAATTCCTGGATCGTCTCCATGCTCGTCTCCTTCCCTAGGCTGCAGCCAGTCTATCCGCCGTGCGAAACAGCGTCAATCGACGTCCCGAAGTCCGGAAGGCCGTAGTACTATTAGCGCGACGATCGGGAAGGGAGTTTGATTCGATGGCGCAGACAGCAATCGAGGAATCCGTTCGCGAGTCGGCCCGCGAGGCCCGCGCCTGGAAGTCGCCCTACGAGGAATGGAAGGAATCCCAGGGAATCCCAACGATTCACGGCCTGGCCGTGGACAACGTCTACACCGTCGAGTTGACGCCGTGGCCAGCCCGGGGTGGATCCGGCGTGTTCATCAACCTGGACGGCACTGGGGGATTCAACGATACGTACGTGTGCGAGATTCCGCCAAGGCAGTCTCTGCAGCCGATCAAGCACATCTACGAAGAGACCGTGTTCATTCTCAGCGGTCAAGGCGCGACCACGGTCTGGATCGACGATCAGAAAAAGCAGACCTTCGAGTGGCACAAAGGCAGCTACTTTGCCATTCCGCCCAACGCGTGGTACCAGCACCACAACGTGTCGGGTTCCGAGCCGGCGCGCTACATCGCGATGACCGCGGCGCCGCGTGTCATCGATACGTTCAAGAACCTCGACTTCGTATTCAACAACCCGTTCGTCTTCACCGATCGCTTCAACGGTGAGGAGGGCTATTTCAAGGAGGCGCCGCAGATCCGGGCGCGGGGCGGCTGGCCCACGAACTTCGTATCGGACGTCATGGAGGCGAGCGTTCGCCGAACCCACGCCGACGGCGGGCCCACCTGGAACCGCGCGATCGGCGGGTTCGGCACGGCGTTCGCGATGGTGAACAGCACCGTTCGCTCGCATAGCTCGGGATGGGCCGTGGGCACGTATAAGAAGGCGCATCGCCACGGGCCGGGCATCCACGTCCTCATCCTGAAGGGGACCGGGTACTCCCTCATGTGGCTGGAGAACCAGCCCGTGCAGCGCATTGACTGGGGCCCGGGCAGCATGTTCGTCCCGCCGGAGATGTGGTTTCACCAGCACTTCAACACGAGCCCGGAGCCGGTCCTGTTCCTGGCCATCGGCTGGGGGACGGACAAGCCCAAACTGGGCGGCAAGCAGTACGTGTACGTCAGCACCAAAGAGGGCGGGGACCAGATCGAGTGGGAGGACGAGGACCCGGCGATCCACCGGGACTTCGAGGCAGCTCTGGCGCGGGTCGGCGTCACATGCCAGATGGGGGCGCACCACCCCTTCTGCACACAGAAATCGTAGCCACGACGGGCAGAGGGAGGATCAGATGACCATCGTCCTGGATCACCTCAGCATTCCTGCACGGGACAAGGTCGCCACGGCCGAGTGGTACGCGCACGTGTTCGGTGTGAGGTACGCGGGTCCGCGGCGCGACTTCGCCCCCGTCGCCGTCACCGGCTCCCTCACGCTCAACTTCGAGACGTCAGACGTTCCCGAGGCCCATCACTACGCCTTCATGGTGGCGGCGGACGAGTTCGCGGCAATTCGACAGCGGCTGGAGCAAGCGTCCATTCCGTATGGCAGCTCTACGCGCGACAGCAATGGCGAGGTATACAACCACGACGGGCGGCGCGGGTTTTACTTCACCGACCCCAACGGCCACGGCCTCGAGGTCATGGCCCCGAGCGCAACGACGTAAGCACGTCTGGCAGCGCGCCGTGGTTCGACCGGCTCACCACGCGCGGGCGGGGAACCCGTTCGCCCGGAGCACGGAAACTCGATCGCCCTGAGCTCGTCGACGGGCGACGGGCGCGCCACAGATAAGACAAACAACCGTCCGTGCGGCGCGTTCGCGCCCGGACGGGGGAGATGCATGCCCACGCCAACCATCCGATACACGGTCGCCATGCCGCGCCCCGCGACGCATCTGCTCAACGTGAGCGTGGAAATCGACGGGCCTGGCGATGCCGTCGAACTGCGTTTCCCCGTTTGGACGCCCGGCTCGTACATGGTCCGCGAGTTCGCCCGTCACGTGCAGGGGTTTCGCGCGGAAGCGGGTGGCAATCCCCTGCGGTGGACGAAGACCCGGAAAGACTCCTGGCGGATCGAATGCGAGGGCGCGCCGACCGTGGCGGTTTCGTACGACGTGTATGCCAACGACCTCACGGTTCGAACGAGTCATCTCGACGCGACCCACGCCTTCTTCAACCCCGCCAATCTTCTCCCATACACGCCTGCGCGCGCCCGCGAGCCGTTGCTGCTGACGGTGCGTGCGCCCATGGGCTGGACTGTTGCGACCGGGCTGGCGCGCGCCGACCGCGCTGGCACCGTGTTCCTGGCTTCAGACTACGACGAGCTGGTCGATTGTCCGGTCCACGTGGGACCGGACCCAGTACTGGAGTTCCAGGCCTGCGGCGCTCCCCACTGCGTCGCGACGTGGGGCCGATCGAATCTCGACCCCGCGCGCCTGCTGGCCGATCTCACCCGCATCGTCGAGACCGAGGCGGCGATCTTCGGCGGGGTACCGTATCGGGACTACCTGTTCATCCTCATGGCAACCAGCGGCGGCCGCGGCGGACTCGAGCACCGCAATTCCTCGGCCAACATGGTTCCTCGCTTCTCATTTCGGCCGGGCCGGACGTACGAGCGTGTGCTCAGCCTCCTCGCGCACGAGCACTTCCACACCTGGAATGTCAAGCGCATTCATCCGATGTGGAATGGCGGCGCCTATGACTACGGGATCGAGAACTACACCCGTCTCTTGTGGGCGATGGAGGGAATCACCGAGTACTACAGCTCCTTGACCCTCCGAAGAGCCGGGCTCATCACCCCTGAACGGTACCTCGAGATCCTGGCCGACCAGATGCGCGACCTGGCCGAGACGCCGGGCCGTGCGCTTCAGAGCCTCGAAGAAGCCAGCTTCGACGCGTGGATCAAGTACTACCGTCCCGACGAGCATTCGGCGAACTCATCCGTCTCGTACTACCTGAAGGGTGCGCTGGTGAGCCTCCTGCTGGACCTGGAGATTCGCGAGCGCACAAGCGGCGCTCGGAGTCTCGACGACCTGATGCGGCTCCTCTGGGAACGATACGGGATGCCCGACCGGGGTGTGCCGGAAGACGCTTACCAAGCCCTGGTGCGGGAAGTAGCCGGCGGGGATTGGTCCGCCTTCTTCGACCGGTACGTGCGCGGACGTGAGGAGCTGGATCTGGCGCCCGCGCTCCGCTCCGTCGGCATTGAGATCGAAACCAAGCGGGACGCGAATGCGCCGGAGGCGTGGCTCGGGATCCGCACGCGAACGGAGTCTGGTCGGCTGAAGATCGCGGCCATTCCTTCTAGCGGGCCGGCCTGGGAGAGCGAGCTTTCGGCCGGGGACGAGATCCTCGCCGTGGACGGCTTCCGCGTCGACGACGCGAGCCTCGCGGACCGTCTCCGCGACTACCGGCCGGGGGACACCGCAACCGTCGCCGCGTTTCACGGCGACCAGCTCATCGAGGTCCCAATCGTTCTCGGCACAGCGCCAGCGACGCGATTCACCCTTAAAAAGATTGCGCGCCCGACAGTTCGCCAGCGTGAGGCGTACGCGTCGTGGATCGCGGCGCCGTGGAAGTAGCGGGTCGAGCCTCCCTGACGGACGCGCGGGCCAAAACGCTAGAGGCCCTTCGCGCGCAGCGCCTGAAAGGCCCCCGGGGCGAAGGCGACGGCCTGATGGGGAATCGACGCGACGCCCATGGCCACGTTGAGCTGCGCCGCGCTAATCCAGTGATCCGCGCCGTCCGCGGCCGACTCATAGGCCGGGTCGTGATAGAGGAACTGATCGCCCTCGACCCCGAAGAGCACGACGTAGTGGTCGTAGCCGATTGGCGAGTCGAGATGATCCGGCAGCAGGCGGTACTTCACGAGGGCGATCACCGGATGCTCCTGGCGAAGCTGGTCCTCGATGTCGCCGATCGTCCACTGCGCGAAGTCGTCGCCGTCGTAGGGGCCGATCGGGTCGAGGCCGAAATCGCGGCCGACGGCGGCGAGATCTTCGAGGGCGGTGCCGCCCCCGCGGCCAGGGTTGCCGTGATAGAGCTGCGCAAGCCACCGAAGGTCCGAGTTGGTCTGGCCCATCCCGAACGCCTCCAGGACCATGGCCAGCGACGCCGGCCCGCAATTGGCCCCCTGGAATCGGGCGCCATCTTTCTGGGTGCGAAACGGCACGTCCAGGGCAAAGTTCCCAACCGCCCGCTTGATGGGCGCGCTGGTCGCCGCCGTGAGATCGGCGTCCGAGCCTCGACTGTTGGTCGCGCTCGGGCCCGGCGCCGCGGCGGTTGCCGGCGCCATCTGTGTTCCCGCATGTTGCGCGGGAGGTCGGGACGCAGAAACATTCGGGTCGCCCAAAACGGCCGACGACAGCATCGACATTGCGCCGAGCGCGACCGGGAGCAGGAAGTCGAGACGCACAGATCCTCCAGAATAACGGTCAACGTGGGCGAATTGTACAGGCAGAGGCGACAGACCGCCGACGATTCGTCACCTGCCAGAAATGAGAGGGATTACGCCGCGTCGTGGAAGATGATGCCGAGCGTGAAGCGCTCGCCGGTGCGAATTCGGCTCACGCCATGCCGCACGTTCACGCGATACGAGCCCCGGCGCCCGGCCACGGGGCGGTAGCGCGTCGTGAAGACGAGCCCAGCGCCACGTGCGAGGACATACGAATCGCCGCGTGACTGGGCGCGCGGCCGCTGCTCCACGAGCAGGACGTCGCCGCCGGTGTAGTCACGGCCCGGATCGCTGAGGGCGAACACGACCTGAAGCGGGAAGGCCACGGCGCCGTAGAGGTCCTGGTGCAGGCAGTTGTAGCCCCCGGGCCCGTAGTGCAGCATGAGGGGAGTCGGCTTCGTTTGCCCGGCGCTTGCACAGAGGTCGAGGAAGTCTGCCAGGGAATCCGCATACCGAGTCGGGGTGCCCAACGCGGTCGCCCAGCGGTTTCCAATGGGGGCGAGGTGGCGGTAGAGGCCGACGCGCAGCGCCTGGACGAGGGGCGGCAGCGGATACGTGAAGTACTTGTATTCCCCTTCGCCATACGCGTGCTGGCCCATGTCGATGCGTTTGCGGAACCGGGCATCGTCGCCAAAGAGGGCGATGAGCTGCATGCATTGCGCGGAATCGAGAAGCGGCGGGATGGGCGCAGCGCCGAACGTGTCGAGGTCCGACGCGATCCGATCCCACGGGAGAGCATCGATCTGTTGAAGGAGCGCGGGGCCATCGCGCTCCTCAGAGTAGGTCGCGGCCATGGGGCTCACGCCGGGGCGTCGAGGCGGTTGCGCAACGTGGGGTTCCGGTCCCTGACGTGGTCGATGAGGGTATCGAAGAAGTCGTCCCAGGAGAGGGTGCGGGGGTAGAACTCGACGCCGAACGGGCGCACGGAGAAGTCGGCGAGGAGCAACGTGGCGGCCTCGAAGAGATCATGCGAGTTGTGCTGCGATCGTCGGCCGGAAAGGCTGGCGAGGCTTCGGCCGAACGACTCATACCATGGCAGGTTCAGATCGCGGTTGATCCGCATACCACCAGCTTTGTCCATCACGAAGAAATACCCGAGAACAATCCCCGGATCATAGGCATGGATATTGGCACACTCACCGATCGCATCGTCGATTCGATTCGGCACCGTGCCGGCGACGTTCGCCATGATCGACTTGCACGACACGGCGAGATGGATTCGGCCTCGGTATGAATAGACCACGTCCCACTTCTTCGTCCGATGTTTTCCCGGCACGGACTGCTCGAGAACAAAGTCGCCGATGTGCAGGCCCCTTTCGAACAATGTCTTCGCGACCAGTTGCTGAATGGCCAGCATCCGGTTCGAGGCTTGGGCCTTTCGACCAACGAAATCGGCGAGCGCGTCCTGCAAGGTGAGCGACGGGACAGCCGCGGGCGCGATCGCCTCGGGCTCGACGGCCTCCTCGATGTCCTGGGCCAATTCAGAATCGTCAAGCGTGTCAGATTCGGGGACTTCGCCGTTGCCGTCCAGCTTCACGGCTCAGTCACCAAGACGCTACCGTATCCCGCCGATTCGGCAAACCTGTCAACCGCCATGTGGTGGTAAGCCGGCTCAACCTCAACCCCGACGGAATTACGACCGAGCAACGCTGCTGCGACGCTCGTCGTGCCGGTCCCCATAAAGGGATCCAGGACCGTATCTCCGACAAAACTGAACATCCGCACAAGACGCTTCGGGATCTCTAGCGGAAACGGAGCAGGATGCCGCTGCGTGCTCGCGCCAGTCACGTCCGTCCAGACCGGCGTGAACCACCTGAAATAATCGTCGTTTTCGATCCGCGACAGCCGCTCCATGTCCGGCGTGGGCTTCCGGTAGCCACCGGGCTTTCTCAGCATAACGATCGTCTCAAAATCGTTCTTGATGACACCGTTTGGGAGGTTCGGCTTACCAAGGAACCGCGAGCTTCTCGACGCTTCGAGCTTAATGTTGGACACCTTCAGCCAGATGATCGGCGTGAGATTATCGAGCCCTAAGCGACGACTCCGGACCTGAATGTCAGAAGGTAGGGGAAGGACGAAATGGCGACCTCCCCTTCGCCGAGCCACGTTGACAGCCCCGACGACGCAGCAAATTCGGCCCCCAGGGACCAGGACCCTCGCGCATTCCTGCCACGCGCGGTCAAGCTCGTCCAAAAAACGATCGTAGTCCTCGAAATCTCCTAGCTGTGCCGGGTTACCTGGATGGTATTTCTTCAGATTGAAGTACGGGGGACTTGTTATGACGAGGTGCACCGATTCATCGGCGAGGAAGCTGAGATCGCGTGCGTCTCCGAGCAGAAGCCTGTGCTCCGTAACCGGGGGCAACCCAGCGGGCGCGAAAGGGGGCCCGTGGCCATTCGTATTCTCAGAAGCGACGGGAAAGGATAACTGCGGCTCCGCAACGACCGACTGCACGTCCTCGTTCTGCATGCCGCCATTCTACGGCCGGCAGGGCGTGTCCCGCGGGAGAGTCGACGACCCGAATTCGACATCATTTGCCCGTGCCCTACCCATCCGACGGCACAACTGACTCCCATGGGATACCATTGGGAACTCAGCGGGATACAATGCGCTCCGAGACGTCTTCTAGGGTGGGCGACACGGCGTGGCGTCAACGGCTGACAACTACTCCGATAAGCGAGCCCACGTCTCTCGCCTCTTACACGGAGTGACCCCTGAATACGAGACCCAATTGGGCGCCGCCTATTTGGGAGACTCCGTGGCGCTACTCAGAATGCTTCCCGACGAATGCGTGAATCTTGTCGTGACCTCCCCGCCGTACGCGCTGCATTTCAAAAAAGAGTATGGAAACGTCGACAAGCAGGACTACGTGCGCTGGTTCCGACCGTTTGCGGAGCAGATCCACCGGGTGCTGAAAGACGATGGCAGCTTCGTTCTGAACATCGGCGGCAGCTACAACCCAGGCTCGCCGACCCGCTCTCTTTATCATTTCAAGCTGCTCTTGATGCTGTGCGAGGAATTGAATTTCCAACTTGCGCAGGAGTGTTTTTGGTTCAACCCTGCAAAACTGCCAAGTCCGGCGGAATGGGTAAATGTGCGCCGCCAGAGGGTTAAGGACTCGGTCGAATACATCTGGTGGTTAAGTAAGAGCGAATGGCCAAAGGCGGATAACAGAAACGTTTTGGTTGAGTACAGCGGCGACATGCAGCGCTTGATCAGACGAGGCTATCGGGCGAAGACCCGCCCCAGCGGGCACGTGATCACGCCGAAGTTTGGACGCGACCGCGGAGGATCTATTCCGTCAAATTTGATCGCACGGGGGAACAACGAGAGTAATTCCAGCTACATTCGCGCGTGTGCCGCAGCGGGATTTCGGCCACATCCAGCTCGGTTTCCTCGCGCGTTGCCTGAGTTTTTCATTCAGCTGTTAACTGACCCAACGGATGTCGTGGTGGACCCTTTCGCCGGCAGCAACATGACCGGGTCGGTTGCGGAAGATCTAACGCGGAGGTGGCTTGCGTTCGAGTTGCGCGGGGACTACCTCGCGTCCTCGATGACTCGTTTTAACGGGCAACTCCATCTCATTCTTGAATGATCGCCACTCTTGCAGACCTTAATAGCCTGCTCATGCTAGTTTTTCCTGAGTCAGCGCCCCCGCGACCGCTCCAGGCCGTAGGCCCCGTCGTGAGGGCGATGAATGGGTCGATCAGTACAGCGGATGCAGCGCGACTGGCGCAAACGACAAGGTCGTTCGTTCAACGGCTGGTCGAGTCGAGCGACCCCCTTATTGAGTTGGCGGGAGCGCCTCCTCCGGAAACGCAATCATCGGTGCGCCGCGCAAGAGACTCCCTCGGCCAACTCGTGATAGGCAACCTCGCTGAGCGCGTGTTCGAAGATCTTTACCGTGTGCACGCTGGATCTGCGGATCTTGAGCTTCGAGACGACCGAGGAGCACGCGGCGACACCGACTACCTCGTGTTCAACGGGAGCGGGCGGCAAGTGTTCCGAATAAATATCAAATTCCACGGATCGATGTTTCGCCGCGCCAAGGAGCTGGTAGGGCTCGATCCCGAAGACTGTTTTGCCCTTGCTACGTACAAGATCCACGCCGCCTTGCAGAAGCAGGAAAGCGAGCATCTTCCGTACATTTTCGTAATTGTCGACGTGCCCGGCCTCGCTGGATCAGACGTAGGAGCCCTGATCCCCGACAGCGTTGTGGATCTTTGCGTACTCGTTCGCGAATCACCGCGGCTGCGCGGCGTTCGAGCAGTCGAGGACCAAATAGTCGAGCGCATTACGTCGTCGCCGGCGGATTTCGGGTTCGAGACCGCTGTCAATAGTTTCACCCCGCGAATCCGGGAAGCTAAGTGGTACGTCTTGTCTGCCAGAAGGGCGGACGAGTTGCTCAGACGCAACCTCTTCGAGCGGGCCTACGCGCTCCGTGTCAGAGCATTCGCCCGCAACTATCGTGGCGCCGAGCTCGACATGCATTTCTCACTGAAGAGCGACCTGCATTCGCTCACATATTTCTTCGAAATACTGCGCGAGCATGGAATGCCAGGTCTGGTTAGTAGGCTCGAACGAGGAACGATCTGAGGCCCAAGACCGGGGTCACCGCGAAAGCGGACGTGGAGCAAGTGGCCGGGTCGTCAGTCCTTGGCGGCTTGGAAGATCTCAGCGACCTTCAGCGTGAACCCCGGGGAGGACAGCTACGCCGTCGAGCGTGTCATCGCCCAACAGCAACAGCGGTTCGGTCCCTGGCTTCTGGTGAACCTTCCCACAAATGTCCTCGCGACACGGCTTCGTCTCCTCAAGACGCACGAACTCATCGATGGACAGCTTCGCCACATCGGCTCCATCGTCGCCCGGACCTCTCGGACTCCCACACTGCCGCGTCATAACCCCCGCGTGACGTGGCGTGTCGTGTTGCCTCAAAACTTAAACCGACCGGACGGGCGTGTTTGACGCCTCCTCTTCAGCCATGCTACACTCGCGCAACAGTTCTATATCCGCGACCAGGCCGTGATAGGGAGTAGTACGCGACGCGGCTGGGTCTCCAGAGAGCCGGCGTGAGCTGAAAAGCCGGCGACCCACCATCGCAGAACTCGCCCTGGAGCCGCGAGCGCGAAGCCCTGACGGGCCGTAGTTCTCGCCGGGATGGCAGCCGTTATCCTGCCGTCGAGCGCTCCGATTCGATCGGAGAAGTTGGGTGGTACCGCGAGGTCAGCTCTCGTCCCGACAGGGGGATGAGAGCTTTTTTATTCCACCGGCACACAGGGAAAGGACGGGAACCATGAAGTTGAACGGGTCGCAAATGGTCTGCGAGAGTCTCGTGGCCGAGGGCGTCCGGACAGTATTCGGGCTCCCAGGCGGGGCCATCATGCCCCTCTACGACGTGCTGCCCAACTACCCCATCGATCACGTCCTCGTGCGCCACGAGCAGGGCGCCGCCCACATGGCCGACGGCTACGGTCGCGCGAGCGGCGATGTCGGCGTGTGCATGGCAACGTCCGGACCGGGGGCGATCAACCTCGTCGTCGGCCTTGCCACGGCCATGATGGACTCCGCGCCCGTCGTGGCCATCACCGCCAACGTGGCCACGGCCGCCATCGGCTCCGACGCGTTCCAGGAAGCCGACATCACGGGCATCTCCATCCCGGTGACGAAGCACAACTTCCTCGTGCGCGACATCCACGATCTCCCACGCGTGATGAAGGAGGCGTTTCACCTCGCCCGCACTGGCCGCCCGGGTCCGGTCCTGGTTGACGTGCCAAAGGATGTGCTCCAAAAAGAAGCCGAGTTCGCCTATCCCACCCGCGTCTCCATGCCCGGCTATAACCCCACGACGCAGCCGAATATGGTGCAGGTCCGCAAGGCGGCGCGCCTGATCGAGGATGCGCATCGGCCAGTCATCATCGCCGGGCACGGCGTGATCATCTCGCGCGCGTGGGACGAGCTGCTGGAGTTGGCGAACACGACCAACATCCCGGTCGTGAACACGCTCCTCGGGCTCAGCAACTTTCCGGCGGACCACCCGCTCTATCTCGGCATGATGGGCATGCACGGCACGGCGTACGCGTGCCACGCGGTCGATCAGGCAGACCTCATCATCGGTGTGGGGATCCGCTTTGACGACCGCGCCATGGGCAAGTACTCGGCCTTCGCCCCGCACGCCAAAATCATCCACATGGATATCGACCCGGCGGAGATCGGCAAGAACGTCCGGGCGGATGTGCCCATTGTCGCGGACTGCAAGAAAGCGCTGCGCGCGGTGCTCGAGGAGATCGGAGAGTGCGTCGACCGAGCGCCATGGATCGAACACATCGACCACCTTCGGCAGCAATTTCCCATCCCCGAGCCGCCGAAAGACGGCCGGCTATCGCATCGGCACGTGCTCCGCGAGCTGTGGCGGGCGACGGGCGGACGCGCCATCGTCACCACGGACGTGGGCCAGCACCAAATGTTCGCGGCGCAGGAGTTCGGGTTCCTGGGCACGAATACGCACATCTCATCGGGCGGCCTGGGCACCATGGGGTACTCCCTCCCGGCCGCCATCGGCGTGAAGTACGCGCGGCCAGACGAAACGGTCTGGTGCTGCGCCGGAGACGGCGGCTTCCAGATGACCAGCCAGGAGCTGGCGGTTGTGAAGAAGCACCGCCTCGACCTCAAGATCGCCCTCTTCAACAACCACTACCTGGGCATGGTCCGGCAGTGGCAGGAGCTCTTCTACAAGGGGAACTACGTCGAGGTCGACCTGTCCGACTCGGTGGACTTCCTCAAGCTGGCGGACGCGTACAGCATTCCGGCCCGCCAGGTCGAGGACCCCGCGGGCGTGGCGCAGGCCGTCAAGTGGGCGATGGACCAGCCGGGACCGGCCCTCATCGAATTCCTCATCGACCCAGCGGAAAACGTGTTCCCCATGGTGGTGCCCGGGACGGCACTCGCGGAGGTGATCCCCTTTGAAACACACACTCGTGGCGACAATGGACAACAACCCGTTCACGTTCAATCGGGTCATCAGCCTCTTTCGCTCCCGGGGCTTCGTCATTGAGTCGCTGACCATCGGCCAGACCGACGTCCAGGACATGATGCGGCTCACCATCGTCGTGGATGGATCCAGGACGGCGGTCGAGCAGGTCGTGAAGCAGCTCTACAAGGTCGTCGAGGTCCGGAAGGTCTCGGACCTCTCGGAGGATCAGCCCGTCGTGCGCGAGCTGGCGCTCATCAAGGTCACCAGCAAGCCGACGACTCGGGCCGAGATCATGCAGCTCGTGGACATCTACCGCGCGCGCATCGTCGACGTGGCGCTGGGTTCGGTGATGATCGAGGTCACCGGAGATCCGGAGAAGATCGACTCCCTCGTCGGTCTGCTGAAGGGCTTCGGCATTAAGGAGCTGGTCCGGACCGGCGTCGTGGCCATGGTGCGTGGCAGCAGCGGCAAGGAGACGGCGACGCCGCGCGAGGTACCTGCGTGGGCGTGAAGAACGCGCGGGGAGCGAGCGTGGCCAGCCACCTCCCTCCCCGCGACTTGTGAAAGGACGAAGTTCGATGGCGAACATCTACTACGACACAGATGCCGACCTTTCCTACCTCGACGGAAAGAAGATCGCGGTCCTTGGATACGGCAGCCAGGGGCACGCCCACGCGCTGAATCTGCGTGAAAGTGGATGCGACGTGGTCGTCGGCCTGTACAAGGGCAGTAAGTCTTGGGCGGTGGCCGAGGGCGACGGGCTCCGCGTGGCGCCGGTGGATCAGGCGGCGGCCGAGGCCGACGTGATGATGATCGTCGTCCCGGACACGACCCAGCGGTCCCTCTACGAGGAGTGCATCAAGCCTGGACTCCGCGCCGGCAACATGCTGATGTTCGCGCATGGCTTCAACATCCACCACCACCAGGTCGTGCCGCCCCCCGACGTCGACGTCACCATGATCGCGCCAAAGGGGCCGGGCCACCTCGTCCGCAGCACGTTCCAGTCGGGCGCCGGCGTACCGGCGCTCATCGCCGTCCACCAAGACGCGACCGGCAAGGCGAAAGAGAACGCGCTGGCGTACGCCAAGGGGCTCGGCGCGACCCGCGCTGGCGTGCTGGAGACGACCTTCGCCGAGGAGACCGAGACCGACAACTTCGGAGAGCAGGCCGTCCTGTGCGGCGGGCTGAGCGCGCTGATCAAGGCTGGCTACGAGACGCTGGTCGAAGCCGGCTATCAGCCGGAGGTCGCGTACTTCGAATGCTGCCACGAGCTGAAGCTGATCATCGACCTCATCTATGAAGGCGGGCTCGCGCGCATGCGGTACTCGATCTCGGATACTGCGGAGTTCGGCGACTACTACGCGGGCCCGCAGATCGTGGACGAACACGTCAAGGCGACGATGCGCAAGCTGCTCCACGACATTCAAGATGGCACCTTTGCGCGCACCTGGATCCTGGAGAACCAGGCCGGACGGCCAAATTTCCATGCTCGGCGGGCGATGGAGGCCCGCCATCCCATCGAGGCCGTGGGGAGCCAGCTTCGCTCCATGATGACCTGGCTCAAGAAGGGAGACCATTGACCGCGCCAGCCCAGAATAGCGTAGTCGCTCGAGGCGCGGGGGCGATCGTGTCCCCTGCGCGGGCAACCCCTCGCTAGGCGAAGGGGAACGAGGGAGGCAGATATGGACCGTCTGTATATCTTCGACACCACGCTGCGCGATGGCGAGCAGTCGCCCGGCGCGTCCCTTACATCCGACGAGAAGCTGGAAGTCGCGCTCCAGCTTGCGGATCTCGGCGTGGACATCGTCGAGGCTGGCTTCCCTATCGCGTCCCCGGACGACGCTGCCGCTGTCGAGCGCATCGCCAAGCAGGTCAAGGGACCGGTGATCGCGGGCCTCGCGCGCTGCAAACCGGAGGATATCGACGTCGCCTGGGAGTCCCTCTCCGCGGGTGAGAACGTTCGTCTGCACACCTTCATCTCGACGTCGGACATCCATCTCCAGAAGCAGTTCCGCATGACGCGCGAGCAGGCGCTCGATCACGCCGTGGCCATGGTGAAGCGCGCAAAGAAGTACCTCTCGGACGTCGAGTTCTCGCCCATGGATGCGACGCGCTCCGACGTCGAGTACCTCTTCCGCATGCTGGAGGCCGTGATCGATGCGGGCGCGACGACCATCAACATCGCAGACACGGTGGGCTATACGACGCCCGCGGAATTCGGGCGGCTGATCACCGCGATCCGGGAGCGCGTGCCGAACGCGGACAAAGCGGTGATCTCTGTCCACTGCCACGACGATCTGGGTATGGCGGTCGCCAACTCCCTGGCTGCCGTTCAGGCGGGCGCACGGCAGGTCGAATGCACGATCAATGGCATCGGCGAGCGAGCCGGCAACGCCGCGCTGGAAGAGATCGTCATGGCGACAAAAACGCGGGCCGACGTCTATCACGTCGAGACCCGTATCGACACGAACCAGATCTACAAGACCAGCCGCCTGGTCTCGAACCTGACTCAGATCGTGGTGCAGCCCAACAAAGCGGTGGTCGGCTCGAATGCCTTCGCTCACGAGTCAGGGATTCACACCGACGGTTTGATCAAGGACCGTTCCACGTACGAGATCATGGACCCGCGCGCCGTCGGGTTGCTCGATAGCACCTTCGTTCTGGGCAAGCACTCCGGTCGCGCCGCGCTGCGCAAGCACTTCGAGGACCTGGGCTACCAGCTCAGCGATGAGGAGCTGAACCGAGCGATCGCTCGACTGAAGGCGATCGCGGACAAGAAGAAGGAGATTACCAGCAAGGACCTGGAAGCAATCCTCGCGGACGAGATGATCGCGGTACCCGAGCTGTATCAGGTCTTGCGGCTCCAGGTCTCGTGCGGATACCCGGCCGTGCCCACGGCAACGGTCGAGCTTCGGTTGCCGAACGGTGAGGAGCATCTGGAAGTGGCCACCGGGACCGGGCCGGTCGACGCATGCTACCGTGCCATCGCCCGAATCGTGGATCTTCCCGTCCGGCTGGCGGAATACTCCGTCCATTCCGTGACGAGCGGGATCGATGCGCTGGGCGAAGTCTCCGTGCGTATCGAGTCGGGTGGGCGCACGTTTCACGGACGCGGCGCGGACCCGGACATCATCGTGGCGTCCGCCAAAGCGTACCTCAACGCGCTCAACAAGGCCGCCGCGGCCCCCCAGAACGTGCCGGCGCGCGTCGAAACTGGCGTCGGAGTCTGAACAAGGAGTATCGGTGAGTCAAAACACGCTCTACGACAAAGTCTGGGAGTCGCATACTGTCGATATCTTGCCGACGGGAAAGACGCAGCTCTTTATCGGCCTCCACCTCGTTCACGAGGTCACGAGCCCGCAGGCATTCGCCATGATGCGCGAGCAAGGGCTCAACGTGGCATTCCCGGAACGTACGTTTGCGACGGCCGATCATATCGTTCCGACCGACGTGCGGGCGCGGCCGTTCCTCGATCCGCAAGCCGAAGAGATGATGCAGGTGATCGAGGCCGCGACGCATGACTACGGGATCGAGTTCTACGGTCTCGAAAGCGAGCGCCAGGGCATCGTCCACGTGATCGGGCCGCAGCTCGGCCTCACCCAGCCGGGCATGACGCTCGTGTGCGGCGACAGCCACACCGCGACGCACGGCGCCTTCGGAACCGTCGCCATGGCCATCGGCACGACGCAAGTCAAAGACGTCCTCGCCACGCAGACACTGGCTATGGACAAGCTCAAGGTGAGGAGGATCAACGTCGAGGGCAAGCTCGCGGAGGGCGTCTACGCCAAGGACGTCATTCTCAACATCATTCACGCCCTCGGCGTGGCCGGCGGCGTCGGGTACGCGTACGAATATGGTGGAAGCACGCTCGACGCCATGGCGATGGACGAGCGCCTCACGGTCTGCAACATGAGCATCGAGGGCGGGGCGCTGGTCGGATATGTCAATCCCGATGACACGACCTTCTCGTACCTGCGGGGCCGCCCGTTCGCGCCGGCCGGGGACGCATTCGACCGGGCTGTAACGTACTGGCGATCGGTCGCGTCGGGCCCCGACGCGCGTTACGACGACGTGGTAACGCTGGCCGCTGCGGACATCGAGCCCACTGTGACCTGGGGCATCAATCCCGGCCAGAGCGTCGCCGTCTCCGGGCGGCTCCCGCGCCCCGAGGAGACGTCGGACGCCGGGACGGCCCTGCGCGCCTATCAGCACACGGGCTTCACCCCGGGTTCACCCGTCCAGGAGATCCCGATCGACGTCGCCTTCGTCGGGTCGTGCACCAACTCGCGTCTCTCGGACTTGCGCGCGGCGGCGCGCGTCGCCAAGGGCCGCCACGTTCACGCCAAGGTGCGGGCGATCGTCGTCCCCGGCTCGTACGCCGTGAAGCGCCAGGCGGAGGAAGAAGGGCTCGACGAGGTCTTTCGCGAGGCGGGCTTCGAGTGGCGGGAGGCGGGATGCTCGATGTGTCTTGCGATGAATCCCGACCGCCTCAACGGACGCGAGATCTGCGCGTCGTCGTCAAACCGCAACTTCATCGGCCGGCAGGGGAGCGCAACCGGCCGGACGATCCTCATGAGCCCAGCGATGGTCGCCGCTGCTGCCGTCAGCGGGCACATCGCCGACGTGCGGGAGCTGCTCTGATGGAAAGCAGGCGGATCGTCAGGATCACGGGCACCGGCGTCGCCGTCCGCGGCAACGATATCGATACAGACCGTATCGTCCCCGCGCGTTACCTCAAGGAAGTGACGTTCGAGCGCATGGGCGAATATCCATTCATCGACGAGCGGTTTGATGAAACGGGCAACGCCCGGCAACACCCCTTCAACGACCCTCGGTACCGCGGCGCATCGATCCTGCTCGTAAACGCCAACTTCGGCTGCGGATCATCGCGCGAGCACGCTCCGCAGGCGCTGCTACGCTGGGGCATTCGCGCGATCGTTGGCGAATCGTTCGCGGAGATCTTCGCCGGCAACAGCCTTGCCATCGGGCTTCCGGTTGTGACCGCCGCGCCGGCCGACGTTCAGCGCCTGATGGACCTGGTGGGAGAGGACCCGACAGTCGAAATCGCCATCGATCTCGAACAGCGGACCCTGACGGCATCGGGGAAAACAGCGCCCATCGGTCTGCCCGAGACCGTTCGCGTGGCGTTGACGCAGGGATATTGGGACTCGACGGCGGTCCTCGCGTCAAACGCCGATAAGGTGCGGCAAGTCGCGTCGCGGCTCCCCTACCTCAATGGCTTCCCCGCCGCGGGTGCCCGATGACGGCGCAGCGAGCGGCGACCGCGCGAATTTCCGTCCTTGGCGGCGACGGCATCGGCCCCGAAGTCACCGCCGAGGCCGAGCGCGTCCTGCGCACGGTCGCGCAGCTCTTCGGCCACCGATTGGACTTCAGCTATGAACCCGTCGGCGGCTGTTGCATCGACCAGCACGGCGTGGCGCTCCTTCCGGAAAGCCTCCGGCGCGCCAAGCGCAGCTCGGCCGTTCTCTTCGGCGCTGTCGGCGGACCCAAATGGGACAACCCGAATGCCCCAGTGCGACCCGAAGACGGGCTGCTGGCGATTCGGAAAGGGCTGGGGCTCTTCGCCAATCTGCGCCCCGTTCGGGTCTACTCCCCACTCGCCTCGGCGTCGCCACTGAAAGCAGACCTGAGCGCGGTGGATATCCTCGTCGTTCGCGAGCTGACGGGCGGCCTTTACTTCGGAAAACCCAAGCGGGTCTGGGATGCGCCCACCGGACGGCGCGCGGTGGATACGTGCGCCTATTCCGAAGCCGAGATCGAGCGCGTGCTCCGGGTCGGCTTCGATCTGGCCCGCGGCCGAAGACGCAAGCTCACGTCGGTGGACAAGGCGAACGTGATGGCGACGGGCCGCCTCTGGCGACAAGTGGCGACGCGGCTTGCCTCAGAATACCCGGACGTCCACGTCGATCACCTCCTCGTCGATACGTGCGCGATGCGGCTCGTGGTGCGTCCCGACGAATTCGACGTGATCGTGACAGAGAATACATTTGGCGATATCCTCACCGACGAAGCGGCAGTGATCGGGGGTTCGATGGGAATGCTGCCCTCGGCCAGTCTCGGTGCCGGTCGGCTCGGTCTGTACGAGCCGATTCATGGCACAGCGCCCGACATCGCAGGAAAGGGGCTCGCAAACCCACTAGCGGCGATTCTGAGCGCGGCCCTGTTGCTTCGCCACTCGCTTGGACTCGAGACCGAAGCCAGCGCCGTTGAGCAGGCCGTGGAAGGCGCCCTCGCGGACGGCCTGCGAACGGCAGACATTGCGCAGCCTGGCGCACGGGCAATCGGCACCACAGAGATGGCCGACGCGGTCATCGACCGGATCGCGACCATTCACCACGCCGGAGACGCGTCGAAGAGGGCCCCGCGGCCGAGCGCGGCCCCGGCGCGGAGCTGAGCTCATGATGGCAGGCGGGGCGCTTCAGCGGCTTCCGCTCTTCGCCGGCCTGCCACCCGAAACGGCTCGGCTCCTCGAGAGCGGTGCCCAAAAGCGATCGTTTCGGCGAGGCGAGGTCATCTTTCACAAAGGGGACCCGGGTACGAGCATGTACCTGATCGTCGAGGGGCAAGTCAAAATCGTCTTGCCTTCGGATACCGGCGATGAGGCGCTCCTCGGCGTGCTCGACGTCGGCGACTTCTTCGGAGAGCTCTCGCTCATTGACGGACAGCCGCGGTCCGCGACTATCGTTGCGACTGAGCCCACCGACACGATCGTGCTTCATCGCGACGAATTCCTGCGAGTCATTCGCGCCAATCCAAACGTCGCCATCGACATGCTGCGCGTGCTCGCCCGGCGCCTGCGCGAAACGGACGAGTTCGTGGAAGACGCGGTCTTCCTCGACGTGCCTGGCAGGCTGGCCAAGAAGCTCCTCGAGCTGGCCGACGCCTACGGCGCAACCCGCGCAGACGGCACGGTGATCGGGTTGCGGCTCACCCAGGCCGAGCTGGCGAACATGGTTGGCGCAACGCGCGAGAGCGTGAATAAGCACCTCCGCTCATACCGATCTCGCGGAATCATCGATGTCGATCGGCAGCGCATCGTCATTCGTCGACCTGACGAGCTGCAGCGCCGAATCTATTAGGCGTCACCCAGAAATGCTGGCGCGCAGTGTGCTGCGTCACTGGTGGCCCGGGCACCCGTTCCGCGATACTAACGGCCGGTCCCGCGTCGCAGGTCGCCAGCTATCCGCAGAGGAATCCCGTTGATCGGTCAGACGCTTGGCCAATACCGACTCACCAAGGAGCTCGGCAAGGGCGGGTTCGCCACCGTTTACCGTGCCCTCCAGCCGACGCTGAACCGATACGTTGCCATCAAGGTGCTGCACCCGGAGTTCATTCGCGATGAGCGCGCTCTGCGCCGCTTCAAGCGCGAAGCGCTCGCCGTCGCTCGATTGAACCACCCCAACATTGTCGCCGTGTACGACTACGGGGAGCACGAGGGGCGCGCGTATCTAGTCATGGAGTACGTAGCCGGCAACACCCTCAAGAACCGCCTGGGCAAGCCCGTCCCCTACTCGCTCGCCGTGGATGTCGTGAAGGCGGTCGGGTCGGCGCTCGACTACGCCCACAGCAAAGGGATCGTCCACCGGGACATCAAGCCGGCGAACATCCTGTTCACCGAGGATAACCGGATCGTGCTATCGGATTTCGGCATCGTGCGGCTGGCGGACGATGACAGCTCCCTTACGCGCGGCGTCATCGGAACCCCCCAATACATGTCGCCCGAACAGGCCCTCGGGCATGAAGTGGACGGGCGCAGCGACCTCTACTCCCTCGGCGTCGTCCTCTTCGAGATGCTGGGCGGGCGCGTACCCTTCAAGGGCGACAGTGCGGTCGCGACCCTCTCCATGCACGCAACGCTTCCGGTGCCGTCAGTCCGCGACGTTAACGAGAGCGTGTCCATCGACATCGACCGCGTCGTGCAACGGGCGCTCGCCAAAACGCCCGACGAGCGATACCAGAAGGGCGGGGACCTCTACGACGCCCTGGTGGCGGCCATCGCCGTCGACGAGCGCTCGATGGCATCGACGATCCTGATGCCCGCAACGATCGGGGACACCTCGTCGTCGCAGGGATCGGTCACATCGCCACCGCTGGATCTCGACACGATGTATCAAGCATTGCTCGGGCTCACACGCTCCAGGGACTGGCGGGGCGCTGTCTCCCTCGCGGCGCAGATCCTCGCGCGCGACGCCAACTATCGCGACGTCAGCGCCATCCTCGCTTCAGCGAGCAACGAGCTGAAGTACGGACGCAGCAGCACCTCCGTGGCCATCGAGGTGAAGAACATCATGAACGAAGTGGCCGCGGCTGTGGACAGTGGACGATTGATGGAAGCGGCCGCCATGCTGCAACAGCTGCTTCGCACGTCGCCGAACGACATGAACGCCCGCGCCAGGCTCGATGAAGTGAATCGAATGATGGCCGAGCAGGAAGCCGAGCGCCGCAGGCAGGTCCGCCTCGATCAGCTCTACGCTCTCGCCCAGAGCAAGATTCAGTCGGACGACATCCGTTGGGCGAACCACATCCTCGAAGAGATCAGCGCCGTCGATCCAAATTTCCGCGACGTTCCTGCGCTGCTGGCCGACATCAAGGCCAAGCTACACCCACAAATGACAGCCGTGGCACCGGCTTCCCGTGTCGCCAGCCTCCGCGACCAAGCGGAAACGGCGATGGCCCAGGAGCGCTGGGCAGACGCGGTGGCGCTTTGGGAAGAGGTGCTGAAGCTGGAGCCGGGCCTCGCCGGGGTGGAAGAGAGACTCACGCTGGCGCGCCATCAGTCGACCGTCACGACCCTCAACGCCGAAGTCGCCAAGCTTGCAGCCGCAGGAAACTGGGAAGAGGCCATCCAAAAGCTGGAGGAGATCAAGCGGCTCACCCGCACGTAGCGGGATCGCGTGCCACCGTGCGATAATGTCGGCTCGTAACATTTACTGCACGGTGCTGAATGGGAACCACGTACGGACCATCGGATCGCGGTCTCAGGCGCGCAGTCTCAGGACGCTCCGCCTACGATGCGAAGGTCATCCCGCTCGACTCTGCGAAGCAGCGTCTTGGGCAGCGGTCTCCGATGGTCGTGCGCCAGGCTGAAGGGAACCAGCTTCTCCACTGGCCGCGTCGGTCGTCGCCCACGCCGGAAGCGCACCCGGGCGCCTACGGACGCCGCCGACGACGAACCTCCGTGATCAAGCAATGGCTTCCGACCGCGCTCTTCGCGGGCGTCATCGTCGCCCTCGTATTCGTGCTCGCAGCCGTCCGGATGATGCTGGCCTCGACCTCGCCACAACTCTCGACGACGCAAGGCTCGCAGCCCCAGGCCGGGGCGCCCAATGTGGTGGTCGAGCACCAGCCAGTCGCCGCGGTCGGTCCGGGCAACGCCGCGCCTCAGCCAGCGCCCACGAGCACGATTCGGTTTACCGCGAAGCCCATCGAGCCCACCTACACGGTATCGGCCGGCGACAGCTTGTGGACCATCGCTCAGAAAAACCACACCAACCCGAAGGACATTCAGTCCATCAACAATCTGTCGGACGGGGCCACCCTGAGCGTCGGGCAGCGCCTGGTCATGCCGTAAGGCCACGAGGCGGCCCCGTTGTGTCGATGTCGCGCCCACGGGGGGCGACAGTGTAGTCGCTGGCGTGAGCGAGCGGGCGCTCCTATAATTGTCGAGCGCGCGGTCGTGGTGTAACGGCAACACGCCAGCTTCCCAAGCTGGATAGTGCGGGTTCGAATCCCGTCGACCGCTCCAGAATTTCATGGGAGCGTTCCGCGGCTGCGGAACGCTCCCCGTGTCTTGCGGCCACGCGCACAGATTACGGCTCTTCTTCCTCCTCGTCGGGCGCGAGGTCACGAACGTCGTCCAACGACACGTCGTGCGCCACCATCTCGGGCTCACGATCCGGCTCCGCTTCCTCGATCTCTTCCTCTTCCTCTTCTTCCTCATCCAGCTCGTAGCGCAGGAGCGTGTCCCGAACGTAGCCGCGGAAGGCCTCTCCCGTGGTCGGGAACGATGGTCGATTTCCCATCGATGGGTCGCGATGCGTCTCCCGAATGATGATCTTGAGCGAGCCTTCGTCGACGGCCGTTACCACCGCCGCGTATTCATTGCCCATGGTGAATAGGCGGATGAGCCGCTGGCGAAGCTTTGGCTCGATCTTACCCAGCACGTCGCCGGACTTGCTGACCGCCAGCACGGTGTTTCCCTCGACCCGAAGATCGACGGGATCACCGGAATCCATCTTCGCCAGGACTTCGGGCGCTGCCAGTTGCACGAGAGCCGTCGTCGTGGTGCGGCCGGTCTCCGCGATGAAGAGGCTCGGATCAACGGGAGCGGATGGGGCCCCCGGTGCAACGGACTCCTCCATGAGCTTCTCGAGGCGCAGGAGGTTTTTGTGGGCGATTCCGTTTGTCGGGTCGAGTCTGAGGGCGTGATTGTAGACCTCACGCGCCTCGTCGTACTTCTGGAGCTCCATGAGGGCTTTGCCCAGCCGATTGTGCGCCTCCACGTCCTTGGGATACGCATCGATGATCTGGCGGTTCAGCTCGGCGGCCTCGGTCCACCGGCTCTGCATAGCGAGATTGACAGCTTGCTCAGCCTTGACGCGTTTGATGCGGGCCCGCTCTTCGGATTCGAGCATAGCCATACTGCGGTTCCTTCTTTCTGGCTGAAGTCACGAAAATTCTACCACCGGTGTTCGACATTTGGCTGTCGTGCGCGCTCAGGCGCGCGCACCGGCGATCAACACCACGCCCAGCGATACGAGCGTCACGACCCCGATTTCCACATATGCGTGGACGGGCGCCTCGTCCAGAATGGCGTGGCACAAGCCCGACGTCGCGTACAGACCGAGAACGAGCACTGCGGAGAAGACCAGAGGCGGAACGGGCGATGCGTGGAGGACCCACCAAAGCTCGACCGTGGCCAGCGCGGAAACCAGCGCCAGAATGCACGCCTGCCTCCCCACGGCCGGCTGATCCCGGAGGACCACGAGGGTAATCGCGGCGCTCAGGACGAAGACGATCGCCGGCGCTACGTGGGCCGACGCCCGAGCCGCAAGCGTGTAGCCGGCAAAGGCCACGGCAAATCCCGCGCCGATGTTCACGACGTGCGCCGCCGACCGAATCGGCCCGGTCCCGCCCATCTCCACGGCCTGCAGGCAAACTGTGCCCACGACACCCGCCGCGGCTATCGGTCCGATGGCCCATGATCGTTCCCCGACCACGGAAAGCCAACCGACGATGGCAAGGACGCTGCCCGCCGGATTCACCCAGGCGGTGGTCAAACGAAGCGGATGCTCGCTGGTCGCTCCGCCAAGGCCGAGCTGTGCGCCGATTCCAACGAACCCCGCGAGAACAATGGCGGCCGGGACACGCAACACGATATGCGTCTCCGGCAGGAGCGCGAAGCCGAGCCACAGCGCCACGAACATTGCTGGTAATACGATGCGCCAGGCGTGCACGGTCGCCCTGAGCGGGCCTCCGCCCCCATCAACGCGCCTCCACGACCGGCTGGCGACGAATGTCCGTCCGGCTTTCGAACGGCTCAATCCCTGCACGGAATACGGTCGGTCTGTGGGTACCAGGATGGGCGCCTCGCTCTAGCCGGCACGGACCGCATCGGGGGCCGGGGCATCGATCGGCCTGACTGTTTCGGGCTGCACGTGGCCGCACACCCGGCACGTTCTGAGGTGCACGTCGCGGTTGAACCGTTCGATCGCGGCCTTCAGCTCTGTCTCGATGTCCGCGACGTACAAGTCGACCTGGTGGAGTCGTGCGCCGCACAGATCGCAGATCCACAAGAGCGACTCCATCTGATCGGGCGACCGCTTGATCTCGATGACCAGCCCCCACGTTTCCGCCGGCCGGTGCGGCGCGTGGGGAACTCGGGCAGGCACCAGGAACAGGTCGCCTTCGTGCACGATGGCATTCTGGCGCGTTCCGTGCTCGTCGAGGTACTCCACCACGATGTCCCCGCGCAGTTGATAGAAGATCTCATCGAACGGATCGATGTGAAAGTCGCGACGGGCGTTCGGCCCGCGCACCACCATCGCCGTAAACTGGGAATCCTGCCAGACAACCTTGTTCCCGACCGGCGGCTGGAAGGCGTCACGATTTTCCTCCACCCACCCCCACAAGTTCCTGGGTATCAGCGGCAGCATGACGAGCCTCCGGTGTCGACGCGGCTTCGCACCAGTATAGCCCGCGCCCAACCCGTTCTGACTCGAGGGCGGGCGTACGCCAGCGATCGCGACTCACTTGTAATCCGGAGCGCGAACGACGACCTACGCCGCGGCTGCAAGCCGATGCGGCGCCACACGGCGGCGCGACGGCTTTTCCTTCTCCGCCTGACACGGCATGCAGCGTCGCGCCCACGGAAGCGCACCCAGCCGCTCCGGATCGATGGGCGCGCGGCACTCCTCGCACAATCCATAGATGCCCTGCTCGATCCGTTCGAGGGCGTCGTTCACCTCGTTCAGGTGAAGGCGAACGTTTCGGCCGAGGAACTCGGCAAGCTCCTGTTCGAAGATCTCCGTGGCGATGTCGGCAGCATGGGACCCGGACCCGTCACTGCCACCCGTCGCGCCACTACGCGTCGCTTCACCGAACGTTCGCTCGCGCCCCGCGAGCGCCGCCGCTTCCGAGAGAAGTCGGGCACGCTCCGCCGCCAACACTCTTTGGGGATCTGCAAGCTCGCCGCCGTCGCGCAGCTTAATGAGCTGGGTGATCATCATCGACACCTCCGTTATCTTTCCCAACTGGATAGGAATCGATAGGTCTTGCCGATGAGAACTATCGGGGGCAGCGGTAGATAGGGGCGTGGCGCACCGTAAACGCTTCGTTACCGTCCGTGTGTTGGACGTTACGGTGGAGATTTCGGGTACGGCGATCTCGGTTCGCGGCCAGAAACACGCGAAGCGCGCCACGCGTCGCCACGCACGCGACGAAAAGCTTCCGCGGTGGCTGTCAGGCGCGAAGCTGCTCCAGCAGGCTCTCGAGCTTCGCGAGTCGGTCGCGCAATGTCGCTGACTTTTCGCGTTCGCGCGTCACCACCTCCGCAGGTGCGCGATCGACGAACCCAGGGCGGCCCAGAAGCGTTTCGGCGCGCTCGATCTCGCGCTGCACATCATCACGCTCCCGTTCGAGACGCGCGCGCTCGCGATCGACGTCGACGATGCCGGCCAGGGGGACGTAAATGGTTGCGCCGCCGGCCACGATGGAGGCGGCGTGTTCCGGCAGCGTGGCCACGCGGTCTACCACGGTGATCGGCCGCAGCCGAACGCCGGGCAATTCGCCGATGATCGCGGCCGAGCGCTCGAAGAAATCGACGTCCTGCTCGGCAACGAGCACGGCGGCGGCCCACCGGGAAGCGTCAACGTGGTATTCGGCGCGGAGGTTTCGAATACCGCGAGCCAAGGCGATGATGGCTTCGACCCGTGCTTCCGCCTCAAGGTCTCGGCCTCCCGCGGCGGGCCACGGGGCGATCATGACGGACGGCGGAACCGATGCGTTCGCGCGTTGCGTTGAGTCGTGAGCGTTGCCGTGCACCAACGTTTGCCACAGCTCTTCGGTCACGAAGGGCGACATCGGATGCAGCAGGCGCAGCGTGTGCTCGAACACCCAGACGAGGTTCGTCCGGATCGCGTCGCGCTCCTCGTCCGATTCCGCGATACGGAGCTCGATCTTGGCGATCTCGAGGTACCAGTCGCAAAACTCGCCCCACAGGAAATCGTGCACCGTCCGCACGGCTTCCCCGATCTGGAATTCTTCCAGCAGGCGCGTCACGTGGGCGGTCACCTCGTTGGCGCGGCTCACGATCCAGCGATCGGCCTCGAATGGCGCTCCTGGCGCTCGTTCGAGCGGCGAGCGCAGATCGCGGGGCGTCCATCTCGCCGCCGCCGACTGAAGGAAGCGCCCCGCGTTCCAGAGCTTGTTCACGAAGTTCCGACTCGTCTCGAGCCGCTCGGTGGAGATGTTGGTGTCGTTGCCTGGCGTCGTACCGCTGACCAACGACAGGCGAAGTGCATCGGTCCCGTACGCATCGATCAGCTCTAGCGGATTGAGGACGTTGCCCTTCACCTTGCTCATCTTCTCGCGTCCCACACGGATGAGCCCGTGCAAGTAGACGGTCCTGAACGGCACCCGGCCCGTCATCTTGAGCCCCATCATGATCATGCGAGCGACCCAGAAGAAGAGGATGTCGTACCCCGTCTCCATTACCGTGGTCGGGTAGAACCGGCGAAAGTCGTCCGTGTCGTCCGGCCATCCCAGGGTCGAAAAGGGCCAGAGCGCCGACGAGAACCAGGTGTCCAGTACGTCCGGGTCCTGAGTGAGCTCGGTTGACCCGCACTCGCGGCAGCCGTCCGGATCCTCCACGGACGCGAAGACGTGGCCATTGCCGCAGGTCCAAACGGGGATCCGGTGGCCCCACCAGAGCTGGCGGGAGATGCACCAGTCGCGAATGTGCTCGAGCCAGTTGAAGTAGACCTTGGTGAAGCGATCGGGGATGATGTCGATCTCCCCCGCTCGCACCGATTGGAGGGCGGCGGCCGCGAGGGGCTCGATGCGGACGTACCATTGTTCGGTGACCAGCGGCTCGACGACAGTCTTGCAGCGATCGCAATGACCGACCTGGTGCGGATGTGGTTCCTCTTTCACCAAGGCTCCAAGCGCGCGCAATTCGTCCACGAATGCGCGCCGCGCCTCATTGGCGAGCATGCCTTCATATCGCGGCCCCGCCTGTGCATTCATTCGTCCGTCCGCGCCGATCACGAGGACGGTGGGGAGCGAATGCCGCTGTCCGATCTCGAAGTCGGTCGGGTCATGGCCGGGCGTCACTTTGACCGCGCCCGTGCCAAACTCGCGCTCCACCACCTCGTCTGCGACGATCGGGATGGGGCGATCGACAGATGGCACCAGGGCCGTTCGCCCGACCAGTTCGGCGAGCCGATCATCCTCAGGATGCACGGCGATTCCCGTATCGGCAAGGATGGTTTCGGGCCTCGTCGTGGCGATCTCGATGTATCGCCTCTCCGTCTCCCCCTCGACAGGAACGAGGGGATATCGGACGTAGGTGAGGATGCCCGGCTCCTCCTCGTGCACGACTTCGAGGTCTGAGAGCGCCGTCGAGCACCGCGGGCACCAGTTCGTAATCCGGGCGCCCCTGTAGATGAGTCCCTCATCGTACAGGCGGACGAACGCGGTGCGGACAGCGCGCGAGGGGCCCGGCTCCATGGTGAACCGCTCGCGCCCCCAGTCGACGGACACCCCCAGACGGCGGTGCTGCTGGCCAATGGCGGCGCCATAGCGGTTCATCCACGCCCACATGCGTTCGATGAACGCGTCGCGCCCAAGATCGTGTCGGCTCTTGCCCTCGGCAGCCAATTCGCGCTCCACCACGAGCTGGCCGGCGATTCCTGCATGATCGCGGCCTGGGAGCCATAACGTCGCGTCGCCGCGCATGCGGTGCCAGCGGGTCAGGAGGTCCTGGATAGCGGCCGTAAGGGCGTGGCCAAGGTGGAGCTCACCCGTCACGTTTGGCGGGGGCATGATGATGCAGAACGTGGGCTTGGACGGGTCAGGATCCGGCGCGAAGTAGCCGCCTTCGAGCCATCGCTCGTACCATCGGCTCTCGACCTCTTTCGGGTCGTACGCCTTGGCCATGGGGAGCCGAGTCGCCATCAGGCGCTCCGTTCGGCCAAGAGCCCGATCAGATGGCTCACGACGTCGTCGAGTGTATCGCCGACGTACACACCGGCCCGCCGAAACGCCTGAAGCTTGCTCTCAGGCGTCCCCGTGTTGCCCGAGATGATCGCACCAGCGTGGCCCATGCGCTTGCCGGGTGGAGCGGATCGCCCGGAGATGAAGGCGACGGTCGGCTTGGGATACCCGCGCCCGATGAGATCGGCCGCCATCTCCTCGTCCGACCCGCCAATTTCTCCAATCAGCACAACGCCGCGGGTCTGCGGATCATCGCGGAAGAGGTCCAGAACATCCACGAACGTCGTCCCGATGATGGGATCGCCGCCGATCCCGACGCAGGTGGAGACGCCGTGTCCAGCCTCGGTGATGAGATTCACGACCTCGTAGGTTAACGTCCCGCTCCGGGAGACGACGCCAATGTGGCCTTCCCGGAACACGTCTGCCGGCATGATGCCGACCTTCGCCGACCCGGGCGTCATAACGCCCGGGCAATTCGGACCAATGATGCGAACTCCACGCTCGGACGCGAACCGCACGGCCTTCACGACGTCGAGCGTCGGGAGTCCCTCAGTGATGCAGATCACCAGGGGCACGTGGGAATCCGCGGCCTCGCAGATCGCGTCGGCCGCGAATGGCGGCGGAACGAAGATGATCGACACATTCGCGCCGGTGCGCTGCGTGGCGTCCCGGACAGTATCGAACACGGGCACGCCGGTGACTTCGGTCCCCGCCTTTCCCGGCGTGACGCCGGCGACCACCTTGGTGCCGTAGACGACCATCTGCGCTGTGTGAAACGCGCCCTCTCGTCCGGTCACGCCCTGCACGAGGACGCGTGAATCGGGTCCGACGAGAATTCCCATTTTAGCCCAGCTCCCCGCTCGTCGATTCCGGACCGGACCGAGCGGCCGCTGGCTGCGCTCGCGCGAGCTCGATGATCTTCCTGGCCGCCTCGATCGGTCCGGCGGCGGCCACGAGGTTCGTCCCCTGGAGCAGCGCGCGACCTTCCGCGGAGCGGGTCCCTGCCATCCGCACCACGACGGGCACGCGAATGTCCAGGCTCTCCGTTCCCGCGAGAATGCCCTTCGCGACCTCGTCACCGCGCGTAATTCCTCCGAAGATGTTGAAGAGGATTCCTTTCACGTTGGGGTCCATCAGCAGAATCTCGATAGCGGTGCGCACGCTCTCAGCCTGGGCGCCGCCACCGATGTCGAGGAAATTTGCCGGACGCCCGCCCTCGCGAGTCACGAGATCGAGAGTCGTCATGACCAGTCCGGCCCCGTTCCCAATGATCCCGATGTCTCCGCTCAGCCGAACGTACGTCACGCCGCGACGGTGCGCCTCGGCCTCGATGGGATCTTCCTCGGTCTCCTCGCGATACTGCACCAGATCTTTCTGTCGATACAGGGCGTTGTCGTCCACGTCGAACTTGGCATCCGCGGCGATCACCTCGCCTGTGCCCGTCACCACTAGTGGATTGATCTCGACCAGCGACGCATCGCACCGCAGCATGAGCTCGTAGAGGGCGTGGGCGACGCCTCCGATGGCTCGGGCCGCCGGCAGCGCAAACCCCGCTTCCGTAATGAGGTCGCGGATCTGAAAGTCGAGAGGCCCATAGGCGGGGTCGACGACGAGCTTAACGATCTTGTCCGGATGGCTAGCCGCGACCTCTTCGATGTCAACGCCACCCATCGCGCTGGCCATCATGATGACCCGCTTGCTCATCCGATCAATGGTTGCCGAAAGGTAGTACTCGGCGGCGATGTCGAGCGCGCGCTCGACGAGGACGTGCCGAACGACGAGTCCCTTGAGCGGCTGTCCGAGCATTCCGGCGGCCAACGTGCGGGCGTCGGCTGGCGTGTCGGCGAGCTTGATGCCGCCGGCTTTGCCTCGCCCGCCCACGTGGACTTGAGCTTTGACCACGACGCGACCGCCGAGTCGCGACGCGATCGCCCGCGCGCTGTCCGGATCGGATGCCGCCTCCCCCTCGGGAATTGGGATGCCGTAGCGGGCAAATATCTCCTTCGCCTGGAATTCGTAGAGCTTCACACCACACCTCTTCCATACAAGTGCCGCGCAAGGGGGAGCGCTGATAATGCTAGCACAAGCGATCAGACGAGCGGCGTCGGCAGAGGGCGGCCGCCCAATAGGTGTACGTGGAGATGGTCGACCGACTGCCCCGCGTCCCGGCCCTGATTCACGACCAACCGGTACCCTCGCGACTCGATGCCCTCCCGCCGCGCGATCTCGGCTGCGGCGCGGATCACCATTCCGACGAGCGCGTCGTCGGCAGGCGTGATGGCCGCCGCCCCCGAGATGTGCCGGTCCGGCACCACCAGGATGTGCGTCGGCGCCTGGGGTGCGATGTCGCGAAACGCGGTGACACCATTTTCGCGGAATACGACCGTCGCCGGAATCTCACCGCGGACGATTCGGCAGAATAGGCAGCTCGACTCGTCAGCCATGGGCTACGTCCTCCTCGTCGGTCGCCACCTCGCCGACGAACCCCGCTCGCGACAGGTCGCGGAGGCGGACCGGCAGCTCTCTTCCGAGGAAGTCGCCCGGCGACTCGATCTCTACCCGAAGATAGTTGTCGGTGAGCCCGCTCCACCGTCGGCGCCCGTTCGAGCACGCTGCGTCGACGGTCAGCTCCTCTTCGACCAGCACGCGGCGCGCCGTGCCGAGAAAGCGCCGGCGAAAGCGCTCGGCGTTGTTCGCGCTGACGGCACGCAGCTCCTCGCTTCGCGCCTTCCGGACGTCCATCCCCACTTGGTCCCGCATTCTGCTCGCAGCGGTCCCGCGTCGCGCAGAGAACCGGAAAACGTGCGCATCCGCGAACTCCATGGCGCGTACGAACCCCACGCTCGCACGGTGGTCCGCATCCGTCTCGCCGGGAAATCCCGCAATGAGGTCCGCGGTGATCGCCACGTCCGGCACCCGCGCACGGATGCGTTCAACGAAGCGTGCGAAGTCGGACGTGGAGTACCGGCGCCCCATGCGCTTGAGGACGGCGTCGCACCCCGACTGCAGGGGCAGATGCAGATGGGGGCACAACCGGGGATCGCCGAACAGCTCCAGGAAGTCCGGTGGCCAGTCCTGAGGTTGGATCGACGAGATGCGCACGCGCGCGATCGTGGTTTCCCGCAGGATCCGGCGAACCAGGCCCGCAAGCGGCTCGCCGGGGGGCGGGAGGGGCTGGCCGCGCTGCGCGTATCGGTCGCGACCGAAGGCGCCGATCTGGACACCGGTGAGGACCACCTCCCGACACCCTCGATCCTCGAGCTCCTGGACCTCCGCCACGATTTCGTCCGGGGAGAGGCTCACGGCATGGCCGCGCGCAAACGGAACGATGCAGTAGGTGCAGTAATCGTCGCACCCGTCCTGCACCTTGACAAAGTGCCGCACGCGCGTCGCCGGCAGGACGTCGGGTCCCGAGCGCCAGGACGCCTCTTGCTCATCGGACGTTGCACCGCCGATGGCCAGCCCCAGAGCGCGGAGCTGGGGAACGAGACCCGACTTCCCCGACGCGATCACGACGTCCACCCCTTCGACCCGTCGGACCTCGTTCGGTGCGATCTGGGCGTAGCATCCCATGGCGACAACGAGCCCATCTGGACTTGCCCGCCGTGCGCGCCGAAGGAGCTGCCGACCCTGCTGGTCCGCCACGTGGGTCACCGTGCACGTGTTGACGATGGTCAGATCGGCGGGCTCGCCAAACGGCACGACGTTGACGCCGCACTCCGCAAGCTGCACCAGGACCTGGTAGCTTTCCGCCTGGTTCAGCCGGCACCCCAGCGTTGTCACGGCGGCGGTTCGGATGCGACGCGTGCTGTGCTCCGGGGCGGACGGAGACTCGGAAGCGGTTTGCATGGTCAAGAAAACGTCCCAGCGCCTGTCTGGTCTTGGCCCGGATTCTACCGCACGTCGTCGACCGGACTTCGCCCGGCGAGCGGTGACCCTCGGACCGTCGATCGCCCGCGCACAATCGTTACCGCGATCGTCGCGATCAGGATGAAGAGACTCGCGATGGAGACAGCAACGCCGAGGCGAAAGTGCGGCGGGAGATATCGCAGCTCGACCAAGTGCTGGCCCGGCGAAACGGCGACACCCATGAAGAGGTAATTCGTGCGAAGGATTGGAGCTTCGACCCCGTCGACCGTTGCGCTCCACCCTGGATACAGTACGTCGTCGATCACGGCCACCCCGCCCCGCGGCGCATCCACCCGCAGGTCGATGCGGCCGGGGAGATAGCGAGCCTCCAGGACGCGGGCGGCATCGGTGCCTTGCCCGTTCGCAGGATCGCACGAACCCTTCACGTCGCACGCGGTGATCGGGAGGTCCGACGCCACGACGACAGCGCGGGACGATGAGTCGTCCGACAAATCAGCAAGCCAGTCGAGCGCCGCCTCTTCGTCATGTGCCGCGACGACGTGGTCAGCCACGTACGCCCGGGGGCTGGCTCTGGGATTCTCCCAGACTCGCGTGCCATCCCCCGAAAAGCGGAGAATCAACCCCTCGTTTGCCAGTTCTCGGGGCGTCGCGACTCGGTTGTCTCCATCGGGCACGAGGATCCAGCGAATGCCCGCCGCGCGCATCATGGCCGCGCTCGGTCTCCACAGAAAAAGATAGAACCGCGACCGAATGTCGGACCGCAATGACGCATCCATCTTCTCGAAGTAGGTCAGCAGATGGCGATCGGCCACGGGTTCGTAGACGCGAAAGTCGTGGAGATGAAACAGCACGCTTGTGTTGGGAAGCAGCGTCTCCGCGAGCCCCACGACTCTGCCCTGCGCGTCGGTGTCCTGGAGGAATGCGATGGGCGACGGGACGCGCCGAAGGAAATCCACCGACGTCACGGGGTTGTAGCGCGAGCCGAAGAGCATGAGATCCACCGCCAGCACCAGCGTGACCATCGCCGTCGCGGCCTCGGGCGCGTGCCGACCAAGCCATGTTCGGCCGGCCCACGGCCACTGCATCGCCCCGCGGCCCCGTGCGAGCATCGCGAGACGCGATTGCCACCCCGTGCGCCTCACTGCAATAGCAACGGCCGCCAGCGCGGCAGACCACAACAGCGCCAGCGTACCAGCCTTCCACAGCTCCCGCACGCGGAGCCCCTCCGCCTCGGCGCTCGAAAGGGGAAGCGCGGCGGCGCTGCTCGGCGCCAACAGCCAGGGGGCGAAGGTGAGCAGGACGCAGCCGAAGGCTACGAGCGCCAGTCCTCCCGCAGCGACTTCCGCCCGCCGCGGCTCGCGGAGACACTGATCGAGTCCCAGGCCGCCCAGACACGCCAACGCGAACGCCGCCAGGTGGATGAACCGCGTGTTAGCAGCGAAGGCGAGAAGAGGGAGACGCCGAATCTCGGTGATCCCGGGCACGCCGTAGGCGAGACCGAGGGCGAGCACGGCGACGAGGGCGAGCCCCGGCCAACCGGGTCGTCTCGGCCGCAGGGCGGAAAGGAGAGCCAGCGCAATCACGCCGACGCCCACGTAGCCGAGCGTCTCGTTGTAGTTCAGGTAGTTGAGCGGACCGAACGACGCGCTCAGCGGGGTCCCAAAGAACCTCGGCACCACCCACGTGACCGCCGTTTCGGGATCGAGTACGACCCGGGACAGGGCGCGACTCCCACGCTCGAAGGCTGTGACGCTGTCGGCGATCGAGGCCACCAGAGGCGCCACCTGAACCGCCGCGACGCCCGCGCCAACGACGACGGACACCGCGAGCCCGCCCAGCGCGCGCGCATGAGACGCGAGGGCGCCTCGGCGAGGCTCCGTGCCGTTCCCGGGTGGCGCAACCTGCCATCGCCATACGAACACGTACGTGGCGAGCAGGAGGAGCGTATGGACCGTCGTCTCCGGGTGCCCTCCGAAAAACTGAATCGCCACGAGACCCGCGGTTATCGCCCACCAACGAATGGACGGCATTCGTAGCCAATGTGTCGCGGACCAAAAGAGGAATGGGACCAGCGCCAGCGCGTTGGTGTGAGGCCAGCCGAGCCAGGTAACCATCGGTCCGGAGAACGCCCACGCCACCGCGGCGAGGACGCATGCAGCGGGTCGCGCCGCAAGCGCGCGTAAGAAGAGGGCGCTACCCACCGCCGCGATGGGCGGTTTCGCCAGCTGGACGACCGTGGCCCCGATCTCGGGGCTCAGCCATGCTGTGCCAAGATTCAGCGGATAGAGGAGCGCCGACTGTCCGTTGGCGAAGAGGGGCACGCCCCCGCCCGAATACGGGTTCCAGAAGGGAAACCGTCCCTGCGCGAGCTCTTCGTGAGCAAAGGCGCGCCAGGGGTACATCTGCTGAATCTCATCGCCGAGCAGCGGATTTCGGGGCCGTTCGATAGACGATGCAGCCGACCACGGCGCAAACGCGTCCAGCATGTCGGCGGGAAGGAGAACTCCTCCTCGGGCGAGGCCGGGTCCGTACGAGAGGGCGACAATACCCAGCGCGACGGCCAGCGCGGCGATGACCGCGGTCGAGTCCTCCGAACGGCAGGACCAAGCGACGATTCGCGCGATTCCCCCCGGTACGCGAACGGGGCGCGAACTCACACCGCGAATCGCACGCGCACGGGCGCACCCACTCCCAGCCTGAGGTGCCGCGCGGCGCTGCCGCCCGGAGCCGCAACCTCGAGCCAGCCATCGCTGTTGAAGAGTGCGACGAGTCGGGCGGCCGGGTCGTATCGGTCGCTGAGGCCCATGATCTGGGCGGAGCCGGCGGTTACGTCCCGAATCGGTCGCTCGCCCAGATCCGCAGATCGAATGTTCGTTACGAGGTTTCCGAAGCGATCGACGTCGAGGACTACTCCCCGGATCTCATCAACGCCACCCGTGACACGGGGAAGCTGGAGCTGCTCGATTTCATCCAGCCACGGGCCGAGATCATCGATCTGTCCGCCGCACGCGAGATGCGCGGCGACCGGGGCGAAGACGTCGCGCCCGTGAAAGGTGGTGCTCACGATCGGCTGCCAGTACGCCCGGTTCGTCAGCTCCACGGCTCGCCAGGCGGGGCTCCCAGAGTCGGCAGCCAGACTCAGCACGCCATTATCCGGCCCGACGAAGAAGTGCGAGTGGGCGGAGACGGCGATCGCGCGGCGCGCGCTGCCGACCCCCGGGTCGACCACGACGAGGTGCACGGTGCCCGCGGGGAAGTACGGCGCGGCCGCCGCGAGTCGCAGCGCACCCGCGCGAATGTCTTGCGGCGGAACCGCGTGGCAGAGATCGACCAGTCGCGCCTCCGGGCAGCGCGTGAGGAGGACGCCCTTCATCGCCGCGACGTACGCGTCCTCGACGCCGAAATCCGTCGTGAGCGTCACTACCGAGGTCACGATCGACCGCCCTATCGCCGCGCACCGTCGGGAGCGCGAGCCAAGATGGCAACCCAGTCGCCGTCCTTGCGCACGTCGTGCACGGAGAACCCGACATCGGCGAACGCACCGCTGACCATCGACTGCGCCTCCGCGAGTATCCCGGATGCAATCAGGCTGCCGCCTGGCGACAGGAGCGCGGCATACGCGGACGCGAGGCTGCTGTTGACCCGGGCCGTAATGTTGGCCAGCACGACGTCGAACGAGCCGGCGGCGCCGCGTCTGCTGAGCAGATCCGACGGCGCGCCCTCGAGAACACGGATGCGGCGCGACAGTCGATTGAGGCGAACAGTCGCGCGCGAGGCGCCCACGGCGACCGGATCCACGTCGATGGCCGTCACCGACGGAGCGCCCAGGCGCGCCGCCGCGATGGAAAGGATCCCGGAGCCACACCCCACGTCAAGGACGCGCGTCTTCGTCCCGACGGTATCCTCGGCAAGGATGAGGCAGAGCCGAGTCGTCGGGTGCATGCCGGTTCCAAAGGCCAGGCCCGGATCGAGGCGGACGGTGATCTCGCCGGGGGCCCTGCGGTGGCGGCGCCAGGCCGGCACGACGACTGTTCGCTTCCCAATACGCAAGACCGGGAAATACGCTTTCCATGCGTGTGCCCAGTCCTCCTCCGCCAGCCGTCGAACGGGAAGCGGCTCAACCTGGCGGATCTGCCCGAGGTGCCAGAGCGCCTCTTCGATGGTCCGCTGCAAAGCCGGCGCCGCCGCATCATCCGGGATGTAGGTCTTGACCGTCGGTCGACGCGAGAAGTCGCGCTCCGGGCTCTCGTCGATCCGTGGCTGAACGAACGGCTCTTCGATCGCGATTCCGTGACCGTGCTGGCGAAGGACTTCGGCGACAGCCTCGACCGCCTCGTCGTCGGCCGCCACCGCGATTTCGAGCCAGCTCACGCTCGGCTAGACTCCAAACGCCTCTTTCACTTTGTCGAAGAGGCTCTTCGCGTTCGCATTGTTCGTCTTATGGAATGTCTCGCCGAGCTTTTTGAACAGATCTTTCTGCTCTCGGGTGAGGTCGGTCGGAACCATGACGTGCACGCGGACCTGAAGATCCCCGCGGCGGTTCTCGCGGAGGTGGGGGACACCCTTTCCCTTAATTCGGAAAACCTTTCCATACTGGGTTCCCGCAGGGACGTTGATCTCAACCGGGCCATCCAGCCCGGGGAGGGTGTAGCTCGCGCCCAGCGTCGCATCCGCCACGTTGACCGGTATGTCCAGCACCAGGTCGTGGTTTTGGCGCCGAAGCACGAGAGTGTAGCCCTCCCACTCCAGCGACTGCTGCGATGGCGCGTGCACGGTGACGTACAGATCGCCCGGAACGCGACCCCCACGTCGCCGATCCGGCGGCTCTCCCTCGCCGGTGAGCCGAATCTGCGTCCCGTCGTCGATTCCGGCGGGAATCGTCAGCTCGATGTGCTTCGCGACCTCAACGCGACCGCTCCCGCGACACGCGCTGCAGGGCGTCTTAATGACCTGACCCTCGCCACCGCATCGGTCGCACACGCTGACGTTGACGAACTGTCCGAAGATCGACTGATGAGATCGGCGAACCTCTCCGGTTCCATCGCAGCGAGCGCACCGCTCCGGTTTGGTTCCCGCTTCGAGCCCCGAGCCCGCGCACGCGCTGCACGTCTCGAGCTTTTGGATTTCCAGATCCCGCTTCGTCCCAAAGACGGCGTCTTCGAAGGAGATGCTCACGTCAGTGCGAAGATCCGCGCCGCGCTGCGCACGAGGACGACGACCCGCCGAGCTCCGGCCGAAGAACGTGTCGAAAATGTCCTCGAAACCGAAGTCGGCGAAGCCGCCGGCGAACCCGCCATTGAAGGATGAATCGACGCCGGCGTGACCAAACCGATCGTACGATTGCCGCTTCTGTGAATCTTGAAGGACCTCGTACGCTTCGCTGATCTCCTTGAACCGATCAGCCGCATCCGAGCTCGAATTCCGGTCCGGATGGTATTCGAATGCGAGCTTCCGAAAGGCCCGGCGAATGTCATCTTCCGATGCGGAGCGTGGAACGCCCAGCACCTCGTAGTAGTCGCGCTTGCTCCTGGCCATCTCCTGCTTCTGCGTCAAACCTCTCGAAATTCGCCTTCCACGGTGCCTTCATCGCCGCCCTTGGGCGGCTCTCCCTGGCCGGGAGCGCCAGCCTGGCCATAGACAGCGGCGCCCAGCTTCTGCATGGCTTGGCTCAATGCTTCCGTTGCGGAGCGTATCTCATTCGGGTCATCACGTTCCAGCGCGGTTCGAACGG
The DNA here is from genome assembly GCA_035652535.1 of Chloroflexota bacterium. NCBI lineage: Bacteria > Bacillati > Chloroflexota > Chloroflexota bacterium. Next base: position 22,276 of record DASRDP010000124.1, on the reverse strand, counting down.
CAGAAATGTGCTGCTGCACCTCGTCCTTTAGCGCCGCGGGCAGTTTGCCGTCGTCCTCGCGCAGGATCTTTTCCGCGGAGTATGCGAGAGAGTCGGCGTTGTTCTTGCTCTCGATGACCTCTCGAGCGCGCTTGTCCTCCTCGGCATGGGCCTCGGCCTCCTTCGTCATCTTCTCGATCTCGTCCTTGCTGAGACCGCTGGACGCCGTAATGGTGATGCGCTGCTCGCGGCCCGTCGCTTTGTCCTTTGCCGAGACTGAGAGGATCCCGTTGGCATCGATGTCGAACGTCACTTCGATCTGAGGCAGCCCACGGGGCGCCGGGAGGATGCCATCCAGAATAAATCGTCCGATGCTCTTATTGTCGTGGGCCATCGGCCGCTCGCCCTGGAGAACGTGGATCTCGACCGACGTCTGGTTGTCGGCCGCCGTGCTGAAGACCTGGCTTTTGGCCGTAGGAACCGTGGTGTTGCGTGGGATGAGGGGCGTCATGACGCCCCCCAAGGTTTCGATCCCCAGGGTTAGGGGCGTCACGTCGAGGAGTAACACGTTCTTGACGTCACCCTGGAGCACGCCAGCCTGGATCGCCGCGCCGATCGCAACAACCTCGTCTGGGTTCACCCCCTTGTGGGGCTCCCGGTTGAAGTACTTCTTGACCATCTCGACGACGGCCGGCATGCGCGTCTGGCCGCCAACCAGGACGACTTCCTCCACCGCGCTCGGCTGGAGGTTTGCGTCGTTCAGCGCCTGGCTTACGGGTCCCTTCGTCCGCTCTATGAGGTCGCCCGTCAGCTGCTCCAGCTTGGCCCTCGTGAGGGTGAGGACGAGGTGTTTCGGGCCAGAGGCGTCCGCCGTGATGAAGGGAAGGTTGATCTCCGCCTGCAAGACGGACGATAGCTCCACTTTCGCCTTCTCGGCCGCCTCCTTCAGACGCTGGAGGGCCATGCGGTCCTGCCGCATGTCGATGCCCTCCTGCGCTTTGAATTCATCGCAGATCCAATCGATGATGCGCTGGTCGAAATCATCGCCGCCCAGGTGGGTGTCGCCGTTGGTGGAAATGACCTCGAACACGCCATCGCCTAATCGGAGGATGGAGATGTCGAAGGTGCCGCCGCCGAGGTCGTAGACCGCCACCTCCTCGTCGTTCTGCTTCCCCAAGCCGTACGCCAGGGCCGACGCGGTGGGCTCGTTGATGATGCGGAGAACTTCGAGCCCGGCAATCGTTCCGGCGTCTTTCGTCGCCTGGCGCTGGCTGTCGTTGAAGTACGCGGGCACGGTGATCACGGCCTGGGTCACGGGCTCGCCCAGATACGCTTCCGCGTCGCGCTTGAGCTTCTGGAGGATCATCGCGGAGATCTCCTGGGGCGAATAGGTCTTTTCCCCCAGCTTGACACGCACGTCACCGTTCTCCGCGGCGCTGAGTTGATACGGCACCAGCTTTCGGTCTCGCTCCACCGCAGGATCGTCCAGTTTTCGACCCATGAAGCGCTTGATGGAGAAGATGGTGTTATCCGGATTTGTGATCGCCTGGCGCTTGGCCACCTGGCCAACCAGACGCTCACCCGTCTTGGGATTCACGGCCACGACGGACGGTGTCAACCGGCTGCCTTCGGCGTTTGGGATAACGACTGGCTCGCCGCCCTCCATCACCGCTACGACAGAGTTGGTAGTCCCGAGATCTATGCCGATCACTTTTGGCATGCGTTACTCCAAAACGTGCAGGATGCGGGGCGACGAACTGCGGTCATGACTGGTTCTCCGTCTTTGGCTCCGATTCAGAAGGACGGCCGACCTTGACGAGCGACGGTCGAAGCACTCGGTCGTGGAGCCGGTAACCGCGCTGCAGCTCGGCCGTCACCACGGTCGCCTCGCCGGGTTCGCCGTCGCGCAGCACCGCCTCGTGTTCGTGCGGATCGAACTCCTTGCCCGATGCCTCAATCGGCGTCACGCCATGCGCTTCGAGGATCGAGCGGAACTTCCGCTCGATCAAGAGAATACCGTCGATCCACGTGAGCCCGCGAAGCTCCTGAGGAAGCCCGGCGAGAGCCCGCTCCAGATCATCGAGGACGGGGAGCAGGTCGAGGATCAGGCCAGACTCCGCGAACTTGACGAGCTCGCTCTTTTCCTGCTCTGTCCGCCGACGGTAGTTCACGAAGTCCGCCTGGCTTCGCTGCCACCCTTTCAGGTTCTCTTCCGCCAGCGCCTGAGCGTTCTGGAGCTGGACGGTCAGGGACTGCACCTCGTCCTGCCCCTCCTGACGGACCGCCTCCGATTCAGGCGTTTCGGCCTGAGGCTCGGTCTGTTCGTCGTGTCGATTTGCTGGTTCCATGAACCCCTCTTCCGAGAGCACCGAATGCTGGGGATGTTTGCTGCCTCGAGTCGAGGCCTCGCCGGATTGCTCGATCGTTATGAAAGAAACGTCGATGCGAGAAGCTGGTCGAGCATGCCGGCCGTGTACGTAACCATCGGAACGGTTCGCCAGTACGGAAGCCGCGTTGGGCCGATCACGCCCACGACACCCAGCATGTCCCCCTGGCGACCATACGTTGCAAGAATGATCGCGCAATCGCGCAGCGGTTCGATGGGCTGCTCCTGACCGATAGCCACGTAGACCCCATCCGACTGGAGGAGCGGCTCCATCAGCGATGGCAAGAACGCGTGGTGCTCCAGGGCCTCCACAACGGGTCGGAACTGATCGCGCGTCTCGAATTCCGGCTGCGCCGCCATGTAGCTGATGCCGGAGATGTACACATCGCCGCTCCGGGCGATGAACTCGCGGTCAGCCTCGTCGAGCAGAGCGATGATGGAACGGCGCAGCTGTTGATGCTCGTGCGGCGGCTCAACACGTCGGATCTCCGCGCTGGACCTGCCCACGTACACGGCGTTCCACTCCCTCGCGAGGTCCGAAAGCGATTCGGGCGTATCGTCGTCCGGAAAGCGCAAAACCTGCTGGCGCACCATTCCCGATTGCAGCACGACGACGAGGAGCACCAAGCCCACGCCGATGGGAACGAAATCAATGTGCCGAACGATGCTGGTTCGCGAGACTGGCGGCCAGATCATGACCGGATTCCGCACGTGGCTCGACAGGACGGCTCCCGCCAGTCGAAGCCACTCGTCCACGTTCAGCTCAATCTGGTGGAACTGATGCGAGATCATCCGCGCTTCCATCTCGCCGAGACGCGCACCGCCCATGAGCGACTCGACGTAGTAGCGATAGCCCCTGTCGGACGGGACGCGGCCGGAGGACGTATGCGGGTGATACAGGTACCCGTACCCCTCCAGGGCGGCCAACTCATTTCGGACCGTCGCGGATGACACGCGCGGCACATATTTCCGGACCAGCGCGTCCGACGATACCGGTTGAGCCGTCGAGACGTACTCTTCGACGACGAGCTTGAGAATCTGGCCGCGCCGCGGGCTGAGCGTCTCTTCTGTCGCTGCTTCAGACAATTAGCACTCTCACCGTTACAGTGCTAACCACAGGATACCAACCCGATGCGCGCGTGTCAAAGGCATCACGGCCCGGAGCCCTCGGTCGATCCAGCGCGAATATGGCGTAAAATTGTTCGCTACCTTCGTGCCCGTGCGACGGAGTGTGTCGTCCCTCAGGGCGCAATCGGTCAGAGCACAGAGCGCGCCGCTGCATGCTTTAGAGGAGCCTGTTCATGGAGCCAGGGAACGTCCGACCAGTGAAGATCGAAGAGGAGATGCGAAGCTCGTATCTCGACTACGCGATGAGCGTCATCATCGCGCGCGCGCTGCCAGACGTGCGCGACGGGCTCAAGCCGTCTCAACGTCGCGTCCTGGTGGCGATGCACGATCTTAACCTGGCTCCCAACCGCTCCCATCGCAAGTGCGCGAAGATCTGCGGCGATACCTCCGGCAACTACCATCCGCACGGGGAAGCCGTTATTTATCCGACCCTCGTCCGAATGGCGCAAGACTTCAACATGCGATACCCGCTCGTCGACGGGCAGGGCAACTTCGGCTCGATCGACAATGACCCGCCCGCGGCGATGCGATACACCGAAGCGCGGCTCACCCCCATCGCCATGGAGATGCTTGCCGACATCGACCAGGACACAGTCGATTGGCAGCCGAACTACGAGAACACGCGCCAGGAGCCAGTGGTGCTCCCAAGCCGCTTTCCGAACCTAATCTGCAACGGATCCGCGGGCATCGCGGTCGGCATGGCGACGACGATTCCACCCCACAATCTCAGCGAAGTCGTCGATGCGATGGTCCTCCTTATCGACAACCCGAATGCAACGATCGAGGATCTGCTGCGCATCGTGCCCGGCCCGGACTTCCCGACAGGAGGTATCCTCGTCGGGAGAGAAGACTTGCGCGCCGCGTACGCGACCGGACATGGGCGCGTGGTCATTCGGGCCAAGGCGACCGTGGAGGAGCCGCGAAGCGGTCGGTGGCAGATTGTGGTCACCGAGCTCCCCTATCAGGTCAACAAGGCCGCGCTCCAGGAGCGCATCGCGGAACTGGTCCACGACCGCAAGATCGACGGCATCGCCGACATGCGCGACGAATCGGATCGACAGGGGATGCGCCTGGTCATCGAGATCAAGCGCGATGCCCGCCCGCAAACAGTCCTCGCGCAGCTCTATAAGCACACGGCCCTGCAGTCCGCGTATGGCATCAACATGCTGGCCATCGTGGACGGCGAGCCGCGCGTTCTCAATTTCAAACGGCTGCTCTCGCTTTTCCTCGAGCACCGTCACACCGTCCTGACGCGACGAACCCAGTACGAGCTGGATCGCGCCCGGGCGCGCGCGCACATCTTGGAAGGGCTCAAAATCGCCCTCGACCACCTCGACGCGGTGATTCGGACGATTCGGCAGAGCCCCTCGGCGGACGCGGCCCTGCAGACCTTAATGACGCGCTACCGGCTCTCCGAGGTTCAGGGCAAGGCCGTGCTCGACATGCAGCTCCGCCGCCTGGCGGCCCTCGAGCGCCAGGAGATCCTGGACGAGCTGGCTCAGCTCCAGCAACGGATTGCCTATTTAGAGGATCTGCTTGCGCACCCGGACAAGATCCTCGCGCTGGTTCGAGAAGAGCTGCTCGACCTGAAGAAGCGCTTCGGCGACGCGCGCCGCTCTCGAATCTCGCTGGACGATAGCGCCAACATCACGCTGGAAGACATGATCGCGAACGTTGAGACCCTCGTGACGGTGAGCAATCGTGGGTACGTGAAGCGATTGCCACCAGACACGTATCGAGCCCAACGTCGGGGCGGGCGCGGCATTCGCGGCATGATGCTCCGCGACGAGGACGCCCCCCGACACATGGTCGTCGCCCACACGCATGACAACATTCTGTTCTTCACGGATCGCGGGCGGGTATTCCAGCTCAAAGCCCATCAGATCCCGGAGTTCGATCGAAACGCCAAGGGCGTGCCCATCATCAACCTGATCAATATCGATCCAAGAGAGATGGTCACGGCGGTGATCAGCACCGCGGACTTTGACGGAAACCAGTATCTGCTGATGGCGACCAGCCTCGGCGAGATCAAGAAGGTCGCCATCGATGAGTTCGGCGCCGTCCGCTCGAGTGGGCTCATCGCCATGGACCTCGAACCCGGTGATGAGCTGGGCTGGGTCCAGCACATCAGCCAGGGAGCCGAGATCATTCTCGTCACGGAGCAGGGTCAGGCCGCGCGCTTCCGGGAGGGAGTGGTGCCCGCGCGATCGCGAGGCGCGGGCGGCGTGCGCTCGATGAAATTGGGCGAGGGAGATCGGGTCTGCGCCATGGACATCGTGGTGCCAAACGGGCAGCTCCTCGTCGTCACTGCAGCGGGCCACGCCAAGCGCACGCCCTTGACCCAGTACCCGACGCACAACCGCGGTGTGGCGGGGGTCATGGCCTTGAAAGTCTCCGAGAAGAGCGGGCCGATCGCCACAGCTCGCGTCGTTCGCGGAACCGAGGAAGCCATGGTGACGTCCGCCTCGGGCATCGTGCTCCGCACGCCAGTGTCCAGCATCAGCATCCAGGGGCGGTCCGCCCAGGGCGTCGCCCTCATGAGCCTCAAGGCAGGTGATCGGGTCGCCTGCGTCGCCCTGCTGAACGGCCACGGAAATGGAGACACGGATCCGAGCGCTACGGAGCGTCCGGGCCGGCGCGCTCGCGCCAACGGGCCCAATCAGGGAGCGTAGGTGCGGCGGCGAGAGTGACCTTGGCCGCCGGCGGTCGCGGCGAGAGCCCGCGGATCAGCGGCGGCCGAAGAGCCCGCGCCGCTCGGGCACCGCGGGCGGAAAGATTTCCGCCTCGATGGTTCGCGCCAGCTTGTCGACGGCTTTCGCCACTGCCGAACCCGCCTGGGTTTGAACGAAGGCCTCGCCGCGCATGGCCGCTTTGGCCGGCACGTCGTTCCCGTACGGGATCTCGATGTCGATGGACTGTTCGAGCGTCTGCACGAACTGCTCCATGGCGAGGGGCTTGAACGGGTATGGATTGTTCATCAGGTACATCAGGCGTTCGCTCGGAACGTGAATGACCTCGGAGAGAATTCTCTGGCACTCACGGATATCGCGAAGGGTCGATAGCTCGGGCGTGCAGACCAGAATGATCTTGTCAGCGTTCTCGAGGGCGGAGATGGTGGGATCGGTGAACGACGACGAGGTGTCGATGAACGAAATGGGAAATGCCTGCCGCAGGAGCCGAATCGCCGCGCTCACGTGCTCGCCGGTCACCACGTCACCTTCTTCGGCGCGGTTCGCGCCGACCATCAGCTTGAGGCCACTGGAGTGGTCAGAGAGATAGTGGCCGAGGCCAGCCCGGTCGAGGCGCGAGAGGCTATCGACAGATGCCGCGGCCACGCTCGTCCTTGGCGCCGCGTTGAGCACCAGCGCACAGTGTCCAAAGGTCAGCGAGAGGTCGAGAAGACCGACCTGCTCGGGATGGAGCTTGGCAAGGGCCACGGCGAGGTTGACAGCGAGCATGGTCTTGCCGGAGCCGCCGCGCGGGCCGAACACGGTATACACCCGACCAGCCGGCTGTCCGCCCACCGCGTCTGCATTCTCCATTTCGTTCCTCCGCCGCAATCGTTCCGATGCTCGTCGCGTCCGCAAGAGCGGGACGGCGACGCTCTCACGACGCGGCAAGCGTAGCACAGGTCCGGGGCGTTACACAATCGTTACCCTCCCGCGGATTCGCCCGCCAACGGGACAGGCCCTGGGCACCGCTAAGCGAACGGATGACGAAATTCCGTACACTGCAATCACGTGATGGCGAGGACCGATGGATCACGCCAAGCGTTCGCGATCCGCAGGCAAAGGTGAGGGAATTGCCTCGACCTGGGGCAACCACGTGAACGAAAAACACACGCGCGCAGACGCGCAACGAAAGAGGTGTGATCGAGACTGCTCGCCGTGTGAGGGCTGCTGCGACTGCCGCGCGGAATCCAGCCAGCGGCAAAGGCGCGCGCGCCGGTGGGCATGGGTACTCACCGGCGCGACGATCGGGTGGAACACGCTTGAGGCCACAGTCGCGACAGTGAGCGGCATCCTGGCACACTCCATCGCCCTCGTGGGGTACGGGTTGGACGCGGTCGTCGAGGTCAGCAGCGCGCTCGTGGTGGTGTGGCGAATGGCGCATCGGACCGACGGCGCAGCCGACGAGGCGCTCGAGCGGCGCGCAACGCGACTCGTTGGAGTGAGCCTGTGGGCCATTGCCGCGTACGTCGCCGTCGAAGCCGTGCGCGACATCCTCGCGCAGAGCGCACCCGACCGTAGCGCGGCAGGGCTCGCCATCGTGGCGCTTTCGCTGGTCGTCATGCCGGCCTTGGCGCACGTCAAGCGAGGGGTCGCGGCGAATCTCGACTCGTCCGTTCTGCGCGCAGATGCTGCCCAGACCCAGGTCTGCTTTTATCTCGCCGTCGCCGTACTCATCGGCCTGATCGCAAACGATTTCTTCGGTGTGTGGTGGATGGACCCCCTCGCCGGACTCCTGGTGGCGGGAATCGCGGCGCGAGAAGGCCACGAAGCGTGGAGCAGCGCCCAGGTCAGCGGAGCCGACCACGGATTCGACGCGCATGCGATTTGCGTGGCACACTGTTGCCCCGCCTGTCCCGGCCTCGTCTAGCGTCCGCTCGCCGCGGACGCTATGGGCCCAGCGGTAGAAATTCGCCATTGCGACGAGGGGGCCCTCGCCGATACGATACCGGTGTGGTCGCAACTGGCGTGCGGATTCCGCGCGTCAGGTGTAGGAAGCGCGCAATGTCGAGCACAAGACGCCAGCCGAGACGATCCGTTGTCCGCCCATAGCCATTCGCACGCCGCCCGGGAGGTGAGCAGATCCACGGGCGTTGCGAGCTACGATCGTCTGTTTGCCGTGGGGATAGGCCTCAACGTGGGCATTGTGGTCTGTCAAGTCGTGCTCGGGGTGTTCTCCAGCTCGCTGGCATTGATCGCCGACGCGGGGCACAACCTGAGCGATGTGTTAGCGCTCATCCTCGCGTGGGCGGCGATCGCTCTTGGGCGCAGGCGATCGTCGCTCAATCGCACGTATGGTTGGCGCCGAATGTCGATCGTCGCGGCCCTCATCAACGCCATCACGATCTTCGTCGTGACGGCCATCGTGTCGTGGGAGGCCGTTCAACGCCTGGTCGCGCCATCCGCCGTCGAGGGGTCGACGATGATTTTCGGCGCTGCCGCGGCCGCCGGGCTCAACGCGCTGGTCGCGCTGATGTTCCGTCGGGGCGGGACCTCCGATCTCAACGTGCGGGGCGCTTTCCTCCACATGGCCGCGGACGCGGCGGTCTCGCTCGGCGTTGTCGCCGCCGGCATCGTGATCATCTTGACCGGCTGGGTCCAACTCGATCCGATCGCGAGCCTCGCGATTTCCGCCGTCATCCTCTGGAGCGCGTGGGGGCTCGTTCGTGACGCGGGGAACCTGCTCCTCGACGCGGTCCCTCTCCGCGTAAACACAGGAGAGGTCCGCATCTACCTCCTCGGGCTTCCTCACGTGACCGACGTGCACGATCTGCACATTTGGGCAATGAGTACGACCGAGATCGCGCTGACGGCGCACCTCGTCACGGCGCAGGACCCGCCATTCGACGCGCTGCTCTCGCGCGTTTGTCGCGAGCTTCGCGATGACTTCGGCATCGAGCACGCGACCGTGCAGCTCGAACGCGGGGACCCGAACTTTCCGTGCCTGCTCGCGCACGCCCATCGTGTATAGGGGATGAACCCGAGCGCCCCGCGGATCCGCCGCCTATCGCGATCGGAACGCTACGGATCGGATTCTTCCGCGTGAGCGACGTAGGGTTGTATTCCGGTTCGCAGGACAGCTCGGTCGCAATCTGCACCCTCTCCAGTGCGGAGCTGTTCGCAAAGCTCGTTGGCTCGCCCATCGGGCCGCACGCGGCCCTGATCGGCCCCCTCGAGACGGAGAACATCGGCATCGATCGGATGGCCGCGACCCTCCTCGAGCGCCCGCGAATCCGTTGGCTGATCGTCTGCGGGCAAGAGCGCCGCGGTCCGTACCAGGCTCAGGCCCTTCGCTCCCTTTTTGCTCATGGGATCGAGGACGACGGGAAGATCATAGGAGCCCGGAGCCGACGCGCGCGCCTGCGAAACCTCACCGTCGACCAGGTGGCCGCGCTGCGCGAGCAGGTGACACTGCGGGACCTTTCCGGCGTGGAGGACCTCGCATCCATCGCAGCGGCCGTCGAGCAGTGCCGGGCAGAGAAGCGCGGACCCTTCGAGAGACGGGTTGCGGCCCCGTTGCCCGAGCCCATACGAGTGCCCCACACCCCGTTCCGGCTCAAAGAGCACGATCCGCTGGGATTCTTCGTCATCCTCGCCGACGCGCCATCCGGAACGATCTTCGTCGAGCACTATCTGCCGGATGGGAGCCTTGGGCACCGGGTCGTCGGCCCTGACGCCGAATCGCTCTGCGGAGCGCTCATCGAGTGGGGTCTGCTATCGCGACTCGACCACGCCGCGTATCTCGGCCGGGAGCTGGCCAAGGCGGAGATCGCCCTTCGCGAGGGGCGCACATACCGACAGGACGACCCGCTCCCCTGAGGTTGCCAGTTGGCAATTATCCGCAACACCACCGCGGCAGAACCGCCGATGCCAGCCGGCCGCTGTGCTAGAATGCCATAAGCCACGAGCGGGCCACTGGAGACGCCAATGGCGAAGAAGCGCAGGCGAAAGCCTGGCCTCCAGCGCTGCTCGATCTGCGGCAGCTACCAGCTCATTCAGGAGATGGAGGGCCGAATCTGTCTCGCCTGCCTTGGTCGCGTAGGCGTGAAGCGCTGGCGCCCCAAGACAGCACGCGACCGGGATGAGCTGGCGGCCCCAGAAGCAGCGGCCGCGAGGCCCAGGTCAAGCTAGTCCAGGACGCTCCCGAAGCGAGCGTCCGCTATTTCACCCGGCAAGAAGGGCTCCCCGAATTTTCGGGAAGCCCTTCTCTCATGGAGCCCCCATTGGCGGAAACGACAGCGGACGCGGGTCTTCGGCCCGGCGAAATTGGCGTCCTCGCCCGCGACGTCCCGGTCGCCACGCTCTTCCTCACGTTCGCCAAGATCAGCGCCCGGTCCTGGGGCGGCGGGTCGGGAACGATCTACACCATGAACCAAGAGCTGGTCCGGCGAGGATGGATCACTCCCGGGCAATTTGCGCTGGACTTTGGGCTGAGTCGGCTCGTTCCCGGCATCAACTTGATCGCCATTGCCGTTATGACGGGCTATCGCCTCGGCGGCTTGCTGGGCGCCCTCGCCGCCACCGCCGGATTCATGCTGCCCGCGTCGGCCATCACCGTCATCCTGACGATTGGCTTCTCGCAGTTCACCACGCACCCGATCGGCAACGCGGCAGTCAAAGGCGTCGTCCCGGTCACGGCGGCGCTCACTTTTGCGTTGGCCGCAGACAATGCTATCGGCGTCCTTCCACGTCGCGAGCGGCGCACCATGGCGCTGATGCTGCTCTACGCGCTCGCGGCCTTCGCCGCATCCGCGATCGTGCACCTGTCTGTCGTGTTCGTCATTGTCGGTGGCGGGCTCGTCGGGGCGTTTCTGTTCCGCCCGGAGAAAGAGGAGGTGGGGCCGTGACGATCCCGGAGATCCTGCTCGTCTTTCTCAAGGCGTCCTTTCTCTCGTCTGGTGGACTGCAGGCCCTCCCAATTCTCCAGGATGAGCTAATCGTCCAGCGCAACGTGCTCGACTACGGCGCGTTCGCCACCGCCGTCGCCATTGGGCGGATAACGCCTGGCCCAAACGGGCTCTTCGTCATCACGATTGGCTATTACCTCGCCGGCCTGGCGGGCGCCATTGCGGGCATCGTCGCCCTCTCGATTCCGCCATTTCTGGCTATCGGCCTCGTTCACGCGCATCGGCGCATCGCCCACCGGCGCTGGGTGGCCGGCTTGACTCGGGGGATCGGCGCGTCGTCCGTTGGGCTCCTCGCTGCGCTGGGCTATTCGTTCACGGCTCCCCTGGCCGCCCAGCCCGCGTCGCTGGTGATCCTTGCCGTCGCCCTCGGAATCCTGCTGGTCACGAAATCCGACGCTCTGCCGCTCCTGGTCGGCGGCGCCGCGGCGGGCGTCGCCCTCTACCTCATCGGCGTCCCGCTGGCTTGACGTCGGCAGCGATTGCCCCACAGCGCAAGAGGCGATGACTTTGGGGGGCCTACAGCTCGCGCACGTCCACGACCGGATTGCGCAGCACGCCCACACCCTGGACCTCGACCTCGACCACGTCTCCCGGTTTGAGAAACTCGGGCGGGGTTCGGGCGTAGCCGACACCTGAGGGCGTCCCGGTCGAGATCAGATCGCCAGGCTCGAGCGTCAGCCCGCGAGACAGATGGCAGATGATCGACGGGATGTCATTGATGAGCAGGCTCGTGTTCGAATGCTGTTTGACCATGCCGTTGACGCGGCACTCAATGTCGAGATTGTGGGGGTCCTTGACCTCGTCTGCCGTAATGATCCACGGTCCGAACGGACACGTCCCATCGAGGCTCTTCCCCTTGAACCACTGCACGTGGCTCTGCTGAATGTCGCGCGCCGACACGTCGTTGAAGCACGTGTAGCCAAAGACATGCTCCATGGCCTGCGACTGGTCGATGTTCTTTCCCCCGACTCCGATCACCACGCCCATCTCGGCCTCCCAGTCGTACTTGGTCGTCACCGTCTCGTCGAAGAGGATCGGGGCGTCTGGGGCGACAATTGCAGTCACGGCCTTGGTGAAGAAGACCGGAACCGTCGGCTCGAGCTGGCGATTGGCGGCTCGATTTGATTCCTCCAGGTGTGCCCGGTAGTTCACACCCAGGCAGAACACGTTTTTCGCGGGTCGAGGAATCGGCGCCAGGAGCTTCACATCGGTGAGGGGGAACGCAGCGCCCTGCACATCGCTTCGCGCCGCAGCCCCATCGGCGACCTCGCGCGCGCGTTGCCAGGCTGAAGGACCAGCCTGGATGAGTCCGAGGAGCGATTGCGGCAACGACGGGCCGCCGCTTGACTCGGCCAGGCGTGGAAGATCGATGACAGACGACTCGACGACGGCGCCGAGGCGCGGTCCGTCTCCGTGATCGAATGTGACGAGTCGCATGCGGCACCTCCCGCGCCACGAGTGGACGCCAGATTTCGGTCAGGCAAGCCCCTTGCGGCGCTTGATCTCCGCGATGAGCTGGGGCACGACCTGAAAGACATCACCCACAACACCCAGGTCCGCTACCTTGAAGATTGGCGCCTCGGGGTCCGTATTGACAGCAATGATGGACTTGGAGCTCTTCATGCCCGCGAGATGCTGGATGGCGCCGGAGATACCACACGCGACGTACACGTCGGGCTTGACCGTCTTGCCCGTTTGACCGATCTGCATAGAATACGGGACCCAAGCGGCGTCCACAACAGCTCGCGTTGCGCCCACCGCCCCGCCGAGGAGATCGGCCAATTCCCGAAGCATCTGGAATGACTCCGCGGATTTCAGCCCTCGCCCTCCGGCGACGATGGCATGTGCGCCTTCGAGCTGGGGCCCCTCCACGGGAACCGTCACGCGATCTTCGATGCGCACGCGCTTGATGGACCCGTCCGTCGGCGCAGGCACGGCGACGACCCGGGCCGTCCCGCCCGTGTTTCGCGCCTCAAAAGACTTTGGTCGAACCAGGAGCAGCTTCGGCCCCTGATTGACCAAGGTACTGGTCGTCTGATACGAGCCGCCGAGCGCGGGGATCGTTGCCTCGACGCTGTCTTGCGTCAAACGCACATCTCCGACGTCGGTGATGGCGCCGCAATCGAGGCGGGCCGAGAGCCCGGACGCCAGATCGCGTCCGGCATAGCTGGACGCGAACAGAATGACCCGTGGCTGATGCTCGGCAATGAGGGTAGCCATCACCTCAACGGCCGGCAGCGTCAGATACTGGTCGAAGACCGGTTCGTCGCAGCGGTAGACGACCTGCGCGCCGTGGGCGCCTAACGTTTCGACCGCGTTTTCCGGTGCCGCGCCGAGGAGGACGGCCTCGGCCTCACCCAGCTCGGACGCTTTCGCCAATAGCTCGAGGGTGGTCGGGGTGACGGACCCGGACACGATCTCCGCGTATACCCAGATGCGATCAGCCACGTCCAGCACCCTCTTTGGACTCGATCAATCTTTCCGATACGAGCCCCGCCATTAGATGACTCCGATGGAGGCGAGGAAGTCCGCGATCTGCTTCCCGCCGTCGCCGTCATCTTGGATGACCCGCCCCGCGGCCCGCTCCGGCGGGGCGCCAACGGTGAGAACGCGCTCCCGCGCGGCGTTTGACCCGACGTCGGATGGGCCCAGCCCAAGGTCTCCCGCGCGAAACGCCTGGATCTCGATCTTCCGTGCCGCCATGATGCCTTTGAGCTGCGGATACCGGGGCTCGTTGATGCCGCTGGTCACGGACACGAGGGCGGGAAGCTGGGCCTTCACGACCGTGTACCCGGTCTCGCTCTGGCGGTGCACGGTCACCGTGCTGCCATCGACGGAAACCTGTTTGGCGAAGGTGAGGGGCGGTAAGCCCAGGAAGTGCGCGAGCTGGACGGGCACGATGCCCGAATAGCTATCGCTACTCTCCGTGCCGCAAATGACGAGATCGAACGCGGGGAGTCGTTTGATGGCAGCAGCAAGCGCCTTGGCGGTTCCAATGGTATCGGAGCCGGCGAATGCTTCGTCGTGCAGGTGGACGCCCGCCGTAGCGCCCATGGCCAGCGCCCTCCGGATGCCGATTGTCGCATCGGCGATGCCCATCGTGACGAAGGTAACGGTGCCGCCGTGCGCCTCAGTGAGGCGCAGGGCCTCCTCAACGGCGCTGGCCGCTGCGGGATCCAGCTCGTGGGGGAGGTCCTTCCGCTGTATTCGCTTCGTGTCAGGATCGATCTGCAGCGTGACGGAACTGTCGGGAATGACCTTGCCACAGACGACGACGTGCAACGGCGACTCCTGTCGATAGGAAGTGAGCCCTTCCGTACGGCGGCGGGCCTCAAGGGGCGCAGCCTGAGCCGCGCATAGCAAGTGGGGTGGGCGGAGGAGCTACTCCAGCCACTCCTCGACGTGGCCCTCCATCACGGTACCGAGAACCTCTTCACAGTCTTGGAGGGCCTGATCGACGGCCTTCGGATCATCCTTTACGTGCGCAGTCCCGACCGCGCACGCGCTATAGACGGCCTGGACGATGTCTTTGAGATACTCGTCGAGCTTGTACGTGATGGGCGCAGCTTCGACCATTCGGGTTCCTTCATCCTCTCTCAGTGGTGGCCAACGACGCGACAATTCGCGGGCGGATCAGACGTAGAGCCGGCCTTCCATCGGGTCCGGAACCTCCAGCCCCATCCCCGCGATGAGCGGCGTCACCTCGGCCATGTACTCCTCGCGCGCCTGCGCGTTCGAGCGGCGCTTGATGCCCCACTCGCGGAACCGCTCGGAGCGATACGACTGCGAGTTCCCGAACATATCGAGCGCCTTGATGAACCAGTAGTTCACCGACTTCTGGATGCGCTCTTTCTGCTCGCCGCCCTTGGCCGCCAGCTCGGCGGTCATGTTCGTGCCGAACTCGATGTGGCCATGCTCCTCCGGGATCATCGTTTGCACCGCTCGGTCAAGAGGCGCATAGGAGCACCCGATGAACTCATCCAGCTGATACTTTCCGACCCGATCCACGAGGAAACCGAAGACGGCGAAATCCTCCCAGGTCGTAATGGTCGTTCGGAACGCCTCGACGTAGCGCTTTTGGTTCGACCACTTGAGGGTGTGGGAAACGTCCGTCCCGATCTCACCCGCCAGGCGCGCCATCTTGCGGAAGTGGTCGATCTCCTCGGCCGCAGTTCGCGCGACCACGATCTGCATGCTCTTCGATGGCGCGTTCGGGAGGATGTGCTCGACGTAGAGATGGGGTCCGCCGATTTCGCAATCCGCCTGGATGGTCAAAATTCGGCCCAGGAGATCTTTGTACTCCTGGTCCATCTTGTCGAAGTCTTTCAATTCGATCTTGTCGGTAAACACGTTCTGCTCCCTCGCCGCGTGAATTGAGGCGACCCGGTCTCGTCCCAATATAGCCGAATCATATTTCACTATGCAAGAGGCCGTCTAGAAAGTGCGACATCGCGAGCCCGCCATCGCACAGGAGGCCACTAGTCGGCGGCCGGGAGCTCCTCGTCCGCCGGGCCGAGCGACGCCTCAATGAGCTCGGCCACGTCGCGCACGGGCAGCGTATCCGCGACCCCTTTGGCCCCCGTTGCATCCTCGAACATCATCAGACAGTAGGGACACGCCGTCGCCATGCGCTCCGGCTCGACGGCCATCGCCTGTTCGAGGCGAATGTGGTTGATGCGCCGGCCCCGGGTCTCTTCCATGAAGGCATGAGCGCCGCCGGCGCCGCAGCACATGGCCTTCTCGCGACACGGGGCGATCTCGCGCAGCGTGACGCCCGGAATCGCCTCCAAGAGCTGCCGCGGTTCATCGTACGTGTCGTGATAGCGCCCGAGGTAACAGGGATCATGGTAGGAGATGGCCGCGGGCTTGCCCACCTCGGGCTTGAGCTTGCGTTCAGCCAGCAGTTGAGCCAGGAACTGTGTGTGGTGCATGACCCGAAACGCGCCGCCGAACTGCGGGTACTCGTCTGAGATGGTATTGAAGCAGTGCGGGCAGGCCGTGACGATCGTCCGCTTCCCCCCATCGGTGGCCTCGTTCAACGTTTCGACGTTTTCGGCAGCCAACATCTGATAGAGGTACTCGTTGCCAGCGCGACGGGCCGGGTCGCCGGTGCAATTCTCGCGGTTGCCCAGGATGGCGAAGCTGACGCCAGCGCGCCGCATCAGTCGCGAGAAGGCCTGGGCCACCTTCTTGCTCCGGTCATCGAAGCTGCCGAAGCAGCCGACCCAGTACAGCACCTGCGCGTCCGGTGCCTCCTCGATCGTCGGGATCTCCAGCCCAGCGGCCCAATCGGCTCGCCTGGCTCGCGGAAAGCGCCAGGGATTGCCCGTGGCCTCGAGGTTTTCGAACAGGCTCTGCAGGTCCTTGCCGATCCGACTCTCGCCCATGACCAGGTGCCGGCGCATCTCGACGATCTTGGGGACGTGGTCGATGAACACCGGGCACGCGTCCACGCAGGCCCGGCACGTGGTGCAGTCCCACAGAACTTCGTCAGTAATGACGTCGCCGACCAGGACACGCGTTGCCTGCTCCGCTTCGCCATGGGCAGTGGTGGTCGCAATCTGTGCGTCCGTCGATCGCGCTAAGAGCTGCGGTCCGCGTTCGAGCAGGTAATGACGGAGATTGAGAATCAGGTCCTTCGGCGAAAGCGGCTTGCCGCTGATGCTCGCGGGGCACTCGCTCGTACAGCGTCCGCACTCGGTGCACGTGTAGCTGTCCAGAAGATCCTTCCAGGTCAGGTGGTTGATCTCCGAGACGCCGATCGGCTCGTCGTGCTCGAGTGCCTCCTCGACGTTCTGATAGGGAAGCTGGCCCTTGGGCGACAGCCGTCGCAGCCACACGTTGAACGGCGCGGTGACGATGTGCAGGTGCTTTGAGTGGGGGAGGTACGCGAGGAAGCCGAGCAGCGTGAGGACGTGGAGCCACCAAAAGGCGATATGGCCAGCCAGGTCAGCGCCATAGCCCGCGCGGACGAGGAATCGCGCGAGGAACGTTCCGACGAACGCCCGGTCGCGATTGAAGGCTGGCTCGGGGTGCCACATCGCCGCGGCAATGGCGAACCCCTCTTGGAGAAACGCCGTGATCATCAAGGTGCTGATGAGACTGAGAATGATGATGGCGTCGCCGCTCAGGTTCAGGTACCACGGCTTCACCGCGATCCGCCGGTAGAGGGCCATGCCAATACCGACGAGCACGAGCAGCTGAAACGTATCGACGAGATACAGGAACGCGCCCGTGTCGCTGATGAATGGGAGGCGAAACCCGCTCCACAGCCCGCGGCCGAAGATCTCGATGGTGCTCAACGTGATGACCAGGAACCCCCAGAAGATGAGCGCGTGCATGACTCCTGGGTAGGTCCGCGAGAGGAGCCGCGCCTGGGCGAGGACGTTGAGGACCCAGCCCACCGTTCGTTGGAGGGGCTGATCGGTGCGTCGCTCCGACCGGCCCAGCCGCATCAGACGGAAGAGCCGGTAGGCGTCACGCAGGAACAGGCCCACTCCTATGGCGATGGCGAGCGCAAGGATGAGCCACCCGGGGATGAACCCGTATACCACCTCGGTCGCTGGCACGGTCGACTCCTAAACTCGTTTACCGAGACTGACGCGCCATCCGCCTCAGCTCGCGGCCGAGCCGCTGGGACACGCGTGGTGCTCGAGATGGAACGTGAAGTCGTCCGGGAATAGGCGCATCGCGGACGTGAGCGGCGGGATCGGCATGGAGATCAAGCTGCAGAAGCCCTTCCCCTTGGCGAAGGCCCCGAGCTTCGGAATCTGATCGAGAAGGGCTCGTGTTCCCTGGCCGCTCCGCACCTGGCTCGTGATCTTTGCCAGCGTGCTCGTCTCCATTTGGCAGGTGGGACACTGCCCACAGGATTCTCGAGCGAAGAACTGAGCGATCTCATCGACGACCTCGACGATGCATTCCCCTTCCTCGACGATTCGCAGCACGCCGCAACCGAGGGACGAGCCGCGCTCCATCAAGGGCTGCCGATCCATCGGTACGTCGAGATCGTCGCCGGCGATAAAGCCACTGGAGGGTCCGCCGGGCAGCACCGCCTTGATGCGGTTGCCACTCGTCAACCCTCCGCCGTGCTCCTCGATGAGCGCCCGAAGAGGAGTCCCCACTGGCAGCTCCACGACACCAGGGCGCCGGACGTTGGCAGGCAGTGTGAAGAGCATCGTACCAGGATTGTCCTCGGTCCCGATCTTGCGGAACCACGGCGCTCCATTTCGGACGATCGCTGGGATGTATGCGAACGTTTCGACGTTGTTGACCACCGTCGGCTGGCCGTGCAAGCCGCGGGTCGTCGGAAAGGGTGGCTTTTCCCGAGGCAGCGGCGCGCGGCCCTCGATCACCTCGAGCGATGCGCTGTCCTCACCCGCGACATACTCCTGCGGCGCCGGATGGACGCGCACCGAGAATGAAAAAGTCGTGCCTCTGATTCGCTCACCTAGGTACCCGGCGGATTGCGCCGCGCGGATCGCCGCCTGGAGCTGCGCGGTTGCCTCTGCGTACTGCGAGTTGATGTAGAGCACGGCCTCGCTGGCGCCGATAGCATACCCGGCGAGGATGACGCCTTCCAGCACCTTGTGGGGGACGTTCTCCATCACCACGCGGTCCTTCTGGCTGCCGGGCTCGTCTTCGCCGCCGTTGGCTACGACGTACTTGGGTGCCGCGGCTTCCGCGGCCGCGAAGGACCACTTTTGACCCGTGGGAAACCCCGCGCCCCCCCGCCCGCGAAGGTGAGACTCGGTAACCACGTCGAGGACGTCCTTCGGCGGTCCTCCAAGGGCCCGTTCGAGCGCCGCGTAGCCACCCTCGGCGCGATATTCGTCGAAGGTCTGAGGCCCAGAGGCCAGATCCTTCGTCAGTATGATGCGCTCCAACGTTCCCTCCTTCACGCTCGCGACTCGCCCGCGGCCTCTTGCGCTGCTCCTAGAGGTCGATCATGCCCGACTCGAGGATCTCGAGGATCAGGTCGCGCAGGCCGGGATCGACCCGCTCGGTCAGGCGGGTGACCGGCTCACCGCCCAGCATGTGGGCCACGATTTCGTCAACATCGCTCATCTGGACGCCCATGTACCACGTCCCCTCCGGATACAAGACGATGTTCGGCCCGTCTTGGCAGGCCCCAAAGCAGAGATACGATTTGACCTCGATGTCGCTACCGGCGGCTTCGAGCTTCTCTTTGAAGGCATCCAACAGGGCCTTGGACCCCCGCGACGCACAATCGACATTTGTACAGACCAGACAGGTCTTGATCTCCTTTGGTCTTGCCATTCTCTCCTCCAGTCTCAGGTTCGGCGCAGTCCTTCGGTCTGCGCGTCTCGCGGGATTAGACCTGAGACCTCGTGCCCGTCCAGAATCCCGTCGGATCGTATTCGCGAATAATTTCCAGCTCGTGCCGGCTTGGCTCCGGCGTTGGCGCCAGATCCCGCGCTACCCGGAGCGGCCACTCCGTTGCCTGCTCGATCTCGGCGAGGCTCGTCCCAGCGTGGTAGGAGCACAAGATCGCCTCGCCGGAATCGCGGTCGAATCGGAAGAGCCCAAGCGTCGTGATGAGCGCCGACGGCCCGCCGCCAGGAAGCCCGACCCGCTGTCGCCACCCGGCTCCCTCGCCGAATCCGGGCGACGTCACGAAATCCACGCGCGTGCGAAGCCGGCGGCGCTCGTGGGGCATCATAATTACGAGGCGCTTGGAAAGGCACGCGATGTCGGCCGCCCCGCCGCTGCCGGGAAGGCGCACCGACGGCTCGCGCCAGGATCCAACATACGACGTATTGAGGTTGCCATATCGGTCGACCTCCGCGCCACCGACGAATCCCACGTCGACGTCGCCCCGCTGAAGCAAGCTCATGACGTGCGCCGTCGACAGACACGCGGCCGCGTTTTGGATATTGGGAGGATCGCACATCGTGTAGAGCAGCGCGGGGGAGGGTGTGTCACGCACGATCCCCGCTTCGAAGAGACCGACGGCGCGTGGAGCATGCAGCCGCTTTGCCACGCAAAACGCGAGCAAGGGCAAGCGCATTCCGACGAACACGACGTCGCCATCTCGGATCTCCCGAGCAGCGGCCGTCACCATGACCTCGGCGGGCGTCACATCATGCACCGTAGTCGACCGGAGCGGCGAGTTGTGGCCCGCGCACCCGGAGCGCCGTTTGCCGGTCCGCGCCGAGGAGGTCAAGATACGCGCGGCGGTCTCCGACGCCGTAGACCCAACGCGCCAGCCAGCGTTCGGCGCCGTCGGCCGTGCGCGTCTCGCGATGGTAATCATGGTAGAAGTCGTGGTCCCTTCCGTAACAGCCCTGTACCGGAGACGGGTGGCAGGCGAAGGGCTCGTGCACGACCGCGCTGACGCGAAAGGCCGGCGCCAGCACCCGATTGGGATCGCTCGCGATGATCTCGTGGTCGACGATCTCTTCCGCCACCAGCACGAGTTGTCGGCACGATCCGCACGCTTCAACGGCCACGCCGAGGGCGCCCCAACAGTGCGCGCCACCATCGGCGTCCGCCCGCTGCACGGCGACGAACGCCACGTCGGGGGCGAGCGCCCGGACGGCCACGAGCCGTTCGGCGGTGAAGGGCGATGTGAACTCGACCAGGTCGGGATTGGTCAGCAAGATGTCGCTTCCGAGGACCGTTCGGGTTGGCAAGAACGGAACGCCCTGCGCGGCCGCCTGTAGGGCCAGCGCGAACGTGAAGTTGGAGTAATCGCGGACGACAACACGGCTCGGGACGCCGCGCTCGCACGCGCGGCGGAAATTATGACCGAGCCCGGCGCTCACGTTTCCGACCCACGCTGCGCCGATCGTCGCCGCGCAGCCCGCGCCGATCATCTGGTCAAACAGCATGTCAGAGATGGGCGCCAGGAGCGTGAGATTTTTCCGCCGCTGTCGAATGATCTCGTGGCCGGCCGCGAACGGGATCATTCCCTCGAGGCCCGCGCCCAACAGAACGCTCGCGCCATCCGCGACAAACGTGGCGACGGCCTCCTCCATGCTCATCAGCTTCGTCATCGATGCTCCCAGATAGGCTGCCTCTTCTCCATGAACGCCCGAAGCCCCTCGACCGCATCCCGGGTGGCCATGAGCTGATCGAGGTACACCCGCTCCGAGGGCGCGACGAGGCCGCGAAAACTCCCGCGCGAGAGAATCGTGGCGCGCTTCACGGCGCGAAGGGACGATGCGCTTCGCTCGCGAAGCGGCGCGAGGGCCTCGTCCACGGCGGCATCGACGTCAGCCGGCACGACAACGCGCGACACGAGTCCCATGTCGCGAGCTTCGACGGCGTCGATCGATTCGCCGGAGAGAAGCAGGCGCATCGCCCGCTGGTGTCCGAAACGGTCAGGAAACAGCGCCGCGGCCGCTGGCGGATAGACCCCCAGCTTGATCTCCGGGAGCCCAAACCTGGCGTCGTCTGTCGCGACGACGCAATCGAGATATCCCACCAACTCGCACGCGCCGCCCAGACACTGGCCGTGGACGACCCCGATCGTCGGGACCGCGAGATCGTCCAGCAGCTCAAAGACGCTGTGAAACTCCCGGATCATCGCGTGCACGGTGTCTGGGAGATGTGAAGGAATGTCCACGCCGGCGGAGAAATGACGACCCGATCCCCTGATGACGATGGCGCAAAGGCGCTGCTCGTGGCGGATGCCCTCCAGCCATTCCTTGATCTGCGCAATCATCAAGAAATCGAACACATTGACCGGCGGGTGGGCCAGCGTGAGGCGGCCGACGACCCCGTCGAAGCTCGTGTCGATCCTCCGCTCGGCCATGACGGAAGGTCCGCTCACTCGCCGCGATACTGGGGCTGTCGCTTCTCCAGGAACGCCGCCATCCCCTCCTCCGCATCCGCGCTCGCGAAGACCTGCTTCAGCGCTTCGCGCTCGAGGAGCAGGGCGCCATCCATGGGGAGCTCCATGCCCTGGACGGCTGTCAGCTTGATCATGCCCACGGCGAATGCTGGTCCCTCGGCGACCTTGCGGGCGTAGGCCATCGTTTCGTCCATGAGCTGCTCGGCCGGATACAGGCGATTCACGATGCCCAGCTCCAACGCCTGCGGGGGCTCGATGGCGGCGCCGGTGATCATGAGGTCCAGGGCTCGTGACAGGCCGATCAGCCTTGGAAGCCGCTGCGTGCCCC